>JALQWE010000714.1 GCA_023258825.1 Planctomycetaceae bacterium
GACGATGGCGAGGAGTCCGATGACTCGCAGGGGCGTGAGTGGTTCGCGGAAATACAGGACACCGACTGTGGCGATCAGGGCGGTTCCAACACCGCTCCAGATGGCATAGGCCACGCTGACATCAATCTTCTTCAGTGTCAGTGGCAGCAGTGAAAAGCAGATGGCGTAGAAGACCCACATGAGGATGGACGGAAGGGGTTTTGTGAATCCAGCGGACAACTTCATGCAGATTGTTCCGGCGACTTCGGACAGGATCGCCAGAATCAGAAAAATCCAGTGCATCTTCGGGACACTCCATCGTGTGCTTAGCCTTCTCCTGCGTCATTGGGTGCCGGAAGGATAGGGGCGGAGTGTGTTGTGCCGCCATCGGGATCTTCCGGTTTTTCCGGTTCATTCATCGAATTCGGGGGCTCCCACCAGCGGAAGAAATCAGAAACTCAGGTGAATCGGTCGGTCAGCTGCGGTAGAATGCCGTGGAAGTTCCATCCATGACACCTCGACAGACTATTCCCATGACCGGACTCACTGATTCACGTGCTGCGATCCTTGCCCGGGTTCGATCTGCGTTGCCACAGTCTGCGCCGTTGCCGGATGTGCTGACGCCTGGGCGATGGCAGACGTTCCCGGATCCGGTCGCTCGATTTGCTGAAGTGCTGGCGACTGTTGGTGGACAGATGGTGCGTGTGCCGGATCTTGCCGCGGCCGGCCAGCATTTGCAGTCGATGCCATTGTGGGCCACGGCGACCGTGCGTTGCAGTGTTGTGGACGGCCTTGGCGATTCGACGTTCGATCTGGACGCCGTGACAGATCCGCATGCCCTGGAAAATGTGGATTTCGCCGTTCTGCGAGGTCATCTGGCGGTTGCGGAGAATGCTGCGGTCTGGGTGACAGACGACACGTTGAATCACCGCGTGCTGTACTTTATTCCGCAGCATATGGCCCTGGTCGTTCCGGCGTCGCGGATTGTGCACAACATGCACGAGGCGTATGCACAGATTCCGGTCGGGCGACATCAGTTTGCGGGGTTCATTTCGGGGCCGTCGAAGACCGCCGACATTGAGCAGTCGCTGGTGATTGGTGCTCACGGCGCGAGATCGCTGACGGTGTACCTTGTCGACGATCTCCCGGACCTGTTAGGGGCCGTCGGTTGAGTTGTGTGATAGCTCAAGTTGCGTTCCGGCCCGGGACGCGATGGACCGAACATGATGTCACTTCCGGTGGTTGAGCAACCAGTGTCGGTCTGAAAACTGTGCATGGTCGGAAAACTTTGCCTGTCCTTCCTGATGCGGGAATTCGTGTTTGAGGGATTCTGAAATGGTCCGGGGGGCTGAATTTCTTCCGGCGGCAATTGTCATCCGGTGATAGGCTCAGAGTGCGACAATGGAAGTGTGGGATTGCGTTGCTGCGATCCCGCCCCATGAGAACTCAGCGAGACCCACTGCGATGCCATCTTTTCGAATCAGTTCCTGTCTGCGGCCTGCTGTTGCCTTGCTGTTGTTGTTCTCGGCCGAAGGCGTCACTGCACAACCGCCGATCCCGGAACCTGATGTCGCAACTGAACTGGAACCGGGGGCTGTCGTTGAGACGCCGCCTGGCTCCAACCCCGCGGCTGTTGAAGAATCAGGAGCCTCTGCGACGGGCGGCATTGTACCCGTTCCGGATGATACCTCTGCGGCACAACCGTCTGCTGCCGAACCGCTGATGTCCAGTGACGTGTTTCTGCCTGCGGATCTGCCAACGGTGCGTCCGCCACGAGGGACTCTGGGAATCACCTATTTTCGTCATACACACCCAGTGCCGGACGACAAGCATCCGCGTCTGGGGATGCTGGCCGTGCGGGACAAGCAGCGGTTTCGAGTGGTGGTGGTGCGGGGGATGGGTGGACTGCGGCTGAAGAACGGCGTGTGGCTCTTTGAATCCGACCGTCCGCTCGATCCAGGAGCCAGCCATGTGGTCTGCATCGAAGCGAAAGATCACATCATGGACGTCGGTGCGATCACGAAACGCTATGTGCGACTGATTCCCGGCCGCATTGTGTACCTCGATTTTGGACAGCCCTGCTTCAGACAGGGCGTCCACCAAGGCAATCTTGTCCTCGGTGGGCACAAAGGCAGACTCGGCCTGCAGCCCATCGCGTGTGCCCACTTCCTGCAGGTGGATGCGGCGGCCTGCGCCTTGCCAGACGTTGTTGTTCATGTTCATGCCACCACTTTCTTGTTGCGCAATTCGCCAATCTGGTCAGCGCTCATGCCCAGCTCGGCCAGCACCGCATCGGTGTCGTCACCCAGCTTGGGCGCCGAGCTGCGCACCCGGCCAGGGGTGCCCATCAGCTTGGG
>JALQWE010000715.1 GCA_023258825.1 Planctomycetaceae bacterium
GCCGGCAAAAACAATGACGACAGAGGCGAGGGGACAACGCCGCGCCGCCCTGCGCCGCGAAGTATCAGGCCCATTTTCCTCGTTCCCTGTTCCCGCTCCGATCCTTGTGCCAGCGATCCTCGTCGTGTCTGCCCCAATCCCGTACCGTCCCATGGCATCTGCAGAGCGCACCAATGTTCAGCACGAGGAACGGCCATGAAAGCACGATCCTGACGAGCGTCCCACGAACCGACAGATTGAGCGTCTTAGTTGCCGTGGGCGTACGGAGTCCTGCCCGGCAGCGATTCAGCTGTCACGCAAAGGCGCAAAGGACCGACCGGTCATGGCCGCATGCCGCTGTCCGGTCGAAGGGGCGATCACCAAAGTTCCGGCGCAGCCTGCCGAAAGACATCGAAACCTGTGAGTGTAAGCTCATACGGCAGAGACACTTACGGAACCATAAACAAATGGATGGTCCCATTTTCGTGATTTTCGCCCCGCCCAATTTTCCTTTGATGTTTCAGCCCCATTTTTCCATTTAGCTTTGTCGCAAAATGTGCCGAGGTGGTATGCTGCCTGACTGGTAAAGATGGTTTGACTAGTGTCGGGTGTTATGAAAGAATCGTTTACTTGTGTAGTCCGCAACGAAAGAGGACTTAACCAAAAATGATTCGAAAGACTGGAAAATACGTTACCAGGGAGTTCGCTGGCGAAAAGGTGCATGCCTTTCTGCCGTTCCCCTTGCCGCCGAAGGGGCCCATCATTCGTATCGAAGGGATCCTGTTGGAGCTTTAGTCCCTCGCCATCGCCGCCATTGGCCGGCTGGAGATGGGGGGAGTATGGTGCCTAGCCCGGATTGGTTCCTTTACGGCTTTGTCCGCAAAGAAGCCGTGGTCTCTTCTCAGATCGAAGGCACTCAGGCCACCCTTGATGATGTCGTGGCATGGGAAGCAACGCATCAATCAGATCGCACTGCGGATGTCGAAGAAATCTGTAACTACGTGGACGCGTTGACATTCGCCCGAGCAGAAATCAAGAGGCCCAGAGGCCTGCCATTGTGTATGCGTTTGCTGTGTGCTGTTCATCAGCGTCTGATGAGCGGTGTTCGCGGTAGTGACAAACATCCAGGACTGTTGCGGACGTCGCAGAACTGGATCTGTGGGACACGTCCCGGAAACGCGAGATTTGTGCCACCGCCACCCGACGAAGTGCCAGGCTGCCTGAGCGCGCTGGAACAGTGGATTCACAGTGACGATTCCCTGCCACCACTTGTGCGAGCCGGACTTGCCCATGTTCAGTTCGAGACCATTCACCCGTTTCTCGACGGCAATGGGCGCATCGGCCGCTTGCTGATTACGCTGCTCGTCGAACAATGGGGACTCCTTTCGTCCCCGCTGTTGTATGTCAGCCTTGGCTTCAAACGTCATCAGCAGGAGTACTATGAACGACTGAGCCGAGTCCGAACGCATGGTGACTGGGAAGGCTGGATTGAGTTCTTCCTGCGTTGCGTTATTGAGTCGGCAGACGATGGCGTCACGACCGCTCAACGTTTGTTTCAGATCGTTGGAGAGGATCGTCAAAAAGCCATGCAGCACAGATCGGCAACAGTCAATTCCCTGCGCCTGTTCGAGCTTCTTCCGCAGCACCCGGTCGTGACACTGGCACGAGCAGGTAAGCTGCTGGCCGCAACGAAGCCGACCACTCAGAAGGCAATCGACTCGTTGTGCGCAGCCGGTGTGCTGCACGAAGTGACAGGGAAAAAACGCGATCGTGTTTATGCGTGGCGGCCGTACATCGCTGTGCTCAGCGCTGAAACTGTGCCTGTTCCTCGCTCATGCATGGACGATCATGAGTGATTCCGTCATGACTGCGCAGGCTGATGCCCGTGTAGCCGCTGTAGTAGTCAAAGATCAGCACTCCTTCAATTCGCTCACAGCCTTCTGCAACTGAATTGCGAAGCAATGCCATGCAATAGCCTCGGACGTAGTCCGAGGTCCAGTGCTCAATCACTCAATCACAAAAACGGGGATCGCTCGTTTCGTTTCGTTTCGAGCACGAGCACGAGCACGAGCACCGCTGCGCTGAGCACGAGTACAATTGCCGGCAAAAATAGTGACGACAGAGGCGAGGGGACAACGCCGCGCCGCCCTGCGCCGCGAAGTGTCAGGCCCATTTTGCTCGTTCACAGTCCTTGTTCCTTGTTCCCGCTCCGATCCTTGTGCCCGCGATCCTCCTCGTGTCTGCCCCAATCCCGTACCGTCCTTTGGCATCTGCAGAGCGCAGCAATGTGCAGCACGAGGAACGGCCAGGAAAGCACAATCCTGACGGTCGTCCCACGACCCGGCAGATTGCGTC
>JALQWE010000716.1 GCA_023258825.1 Planctomycetaceae bacterium
GGCCCGACCATTGACCAGCACCATGACGGTGTCCACATCCAGCCAGTCAGCGCACTGCACGCGAATGGACGCGGTCACTTTCCCGGACGACGCGAGCAGATCATCTCCGGAGATCACTGTCTGCTGAGGTTTTCCGGATTCGTGAACAGTGACTTCGAGATAGGGACCATTGGACATAATGATCTGACCATCACGCGCGGCATCGCGAATGGCATTCGATTGAATGTCTGCGGGGCGATCCGTTTCTGACCGCACCCAGATCCGCAGGCCGCCTGAGCCATGGTAGTTGTAGTGGGCATCCGTATTCACCACGCCGTAGATCCGGAAGCCCTGATTCAGCAGCTGGATCCAGTTCAGGGCCGTGTGGTTTTCCGCGGGCTTGCCGTTCCGTACGTCAAAACGCCCGGGTTTCAGCAACTTATCAATGGGATGAATTTCCATCACATTGATCAGCCCGAAGGAACGGGAGTAACCTTCGTCGGGGACCTGATCTCCGTTGCGATCAAAGAACAGCCAGCCAATGTCCGGATGGTTCTGCTGAATCAGTTTGACGCTGTTGTTGTCCCACGCTGCAGCTCGTTCGATCTGCGTCTCGGGGCTGAGGTCCGCCGCAGGACCACCACCGTCCTGCGTATGCGGTGTGTAGAGCATGGGGAAAATGTTCTGATGGTTCAGGGGCAATGGCTGGCCGGTCAGTTCCATTCCGGAAACCGTGGCCAGCTGTTCCCTCAGTTGCAGTGTCTGCAGGTGGTCCGCGTAGGTGCTGACCCGATTGTGCTCGGTGCACGGCGCGAATTCCACATGCTCCGCTGCGAGATTCAACACGCGTCCCAGTTGACTGCCCGTGTTGTCGCCCGAGGGAGTGCTGTGGCTGTGGAAGTCAGCACTCACCCAGCCGGGCGTTGAAACCAGGCGAGGAAGCGTCACGACCTTGTCAGTGGTTTTCCCGGGAGTGATGTCCAGTGTCATGAATTCGGCATGATATTCCGGACCATGACTCACGATGATGTCATAGATTCCGGAATCGAGGTCCACACGGACTTGACCTGTGGACGTGTAAGCCAGATTACGCACGAGGAATTCGGCAGAATCCGGACCCCAGTTGGGTGTCGGAGTGGAGTTGCGTCCTGTGAATTCAACTTTGGCAGGGATCGGGTGGCCAAGCTCATCGACAATCCGGACTTCTGCGGTGCCGGGGGTATAGTCCGGCAGCGGAAGTTCAGCGTGACCGTCGACGATGGTTATTGGTTGAGCGGCAAATTCCTGACCGGCAACAGTCACCTGGGCCATGCGGATGTTTTCCGGAAGTCGGACGGTCGCTGTTCCATCCGCCCCCGTGACAACGGTGCCGCGTTCCTGATTGTCCCCGAACAGTCGGATGCGGGCGTCGGCGACAGAGCGATCACCGGCCAGCACTTTCAGACCAGTTTCCTGCAGGACCGTTCCTGTTCGGAAACTGGATTCAAAGTCGGCCAGAACTGCTGGCAGGTCGGTGTTCACAAAAAGATGTCGAACCAGTGAAAACGACTCACCAGGCTTCAGGACAATCGGGTTACCATCGAGCCGTTCGTAGGTCAGGACTGATTCCCTGGAGCTGCCTTTCAGGCGAATCCGGTATCCGGGCACATAAACTCCGTACGCCTGTTTCCAGAACAGGTCATGGCACCAGAAGAATTCGTGGCTGCCATTTTCGGGCTTCCGGATGTCTTCCTTGCCACTGTCCACACGCAGGTCATCTTCCGGCGTCAGTGTGATGTCTGCCGCCGTCGTATTGCTCCATGTCGACGTGGCTGTCAGAAATCGATCGGCAGGTCCCACAGACCATGCGACGGTATAGGTCGGTTGGGTGGCCGTGCCAGGCGAGGTCACGACAGCCTGGGCACTTCCCGCGGGGGCATTCTCCGCAGGAGCTGTTGAGAGTTCCGAGAACGGAAATGCCCGGCGTCCGGGAAAGAATGCGCCCAGCTGATCTGATTCCTGAGCGCGGGTCGTCAGATCGATCAGACACCCGCCCACAGAGCGAATGGTCATATTGGCATGACGTGAACTACCCGGCCTGGCGATCACAGCTCGCAGAAACTGATTCTGCAGGACTGTATCTCCATAAATGGCATCCACTTCCTTACCCTGCGGAGCCAGCTGTCCCCAGGTCTCTGCATTCAGTTCCTGAACCGAGGCGGGCTGATCGGCCTGAACCACGGTCGGAACGGCGAGGGAGGCCATCAGCAGCGTACGATGCAGCGTTCGCCGGGGCGTGAGTCCGGGCAAAAAAGCAGTGGCGAGGATACGGGACAGGTGGCGAAGCATGGGAACTCCCGGGGATGGAGTGTGCGC
>JALQWE010000717.1 GCA_023258825.1 Planctomycetaceae bacterium
CTAACGCCTGCCAGTGCAGATCCCAAGCTCCCGTCAGCCCCGATCGGCAGGATCCTTCACCACATCCATGCTGATGCACGATCACGCCCCGGATCGTCTGCCGTCCCGGTGGAACCCACATCGTATAATTCACCGCAAACGATAACTCCCCCGGAACTGATGAGGCCTCGTATCGTACGCGATAATAGGGTGGTGCCGCCGCCGGAAATTCGTCATACGGCTTCTGCTGCGCCTTTGAACATTCCACACCCAGCAGCCACACCGCTGCCGCCAGACACAACACACTCACTCCACCACGCGTACCCATCACTTTCACCCCTCACTCTGAATGCTCCACCGCTGCCCAGCCCGGGTCTTTCCGGTCCACTCAACTCACTTCACACCAGACTTCTTCCGTCCCGATTTCTCAGTGGCCTTCGCCCCGGACTTCCCTTCCTTAGGCACCTGACCTCCATTGGCACCCCACGTCTTCCACCAGTCCGGTCCCTCCGCCTCAATCGCGGCCGTCTGCGCAACCAATCGCGATTTCAGCTCTGCAAAACGCTCCAGCTCCCGCTCCTTCAGGTCCGTCGTCTCCCGCTCATCCTCCCGCAGATTGTACAATTCAAACTGTTCCAGCTTATCGTCCGCCAGAATCTTCCAGTCCCCAACCCGCATGGCGATCTTCGCATTCGGAGCCATCTGCAGACGCCAGTACAACGGCTGCGAACGCTCCACCTCACGCGACGCTTCCGTCAGCACCGGCAACAGATTCGCACCGTCCAGAACCCGATCTCCCGGCACGTCCACGCCCGCTGCACTCAGCATCGTCGGAAACACATCACTGCCAATCATCGGCACTGCACTCTCACTGCCCGCCGGAATCCGACCCGGCCAGCGCACGATCCCCGGAACCCGAATCCCGCCTTCGTGCATGTCCCGCTTACGACCACGCAGCCCACCCGTCGATCCCCGACCCGGTGATTTGATCCCGTCACCCTCCGGCCCGTTATCCGCAGTAAACACCACCAGCGTCTCATCCACCAGCCGCTCTTCATCCAGCGCCGCCATCAAGGCGCCAAAGGCCGCGTCCATCTGAGTCACGTTGGCATGATGCTCTCGCTGCACATCGTCCTGCAGATCCGGATACTGAGCCCGATATTCCGGCGCAGACTTGATCGGATAGTGCGGTTCATGAGTCCACACGGCCAGAAAGAAGGGCTTGCTGCGGTCCCGCTCCTCCTTCAACCAGCGCACCGCCTCACTCACTACCAATCCCGCCGAATACCCCTCCATCCGGCCCACCGGGACACCATTCCGCACGAAGTTCTCCGGATTCTCATGACTCGGTGCCGCGTTATTCTGAGTCGCCAGCCACCAGTCATAACCATGATCACCAGGCTGAGGCTGCGCTGCGTCATTAAACAGACCATTCAAGTGCCATTTACCGCTGTGACACGTCTCATAGCCCGCCTGCTTCAGCAACTCCGGCAAAGTCACCTCCGAAGTCCGCAGATGCACCGGTGATCCCTCCGCGATCCACGTGAAAACCCCGTTGCGATGCGGTGTCCGCCCAGTCAGAATCGCCGACCGCGCTGGACTGCACACCGCACTCGCCGAATAACACTGAGTCATCCGCATTCCCTGCGACGCAAAGCGGTCCAGATGCGGCGTCCTGATCACCGGGTGCCCGTAACAGCCCAGATCCCCGTACCCCAGATCGTCCGCCAGAAATACAATCAGATTCGGTGCCGCCACGTTCGACGCACTCACCCCGGTTCCCGCCCACGCTTCCGCTGTCAGACTCACCAGAGCCATCAGCATAACGACCAGCTTCTTCACCCCACTCATCTCAGGTTACTCCCCTCATCACCCACTGAACGCCCCTGCCCCACACACTCCGCCCTGCACTCCGCGTTCTGCCCTGCCACAGGTCCTCAGACCCGACCTGGCCACCACACAGAAAGTCTCTCGAAGCAGCACCACACAGTTCAGCACCACGCGGTGTTGCTGCCTGAGTCATCATTGTTCCATCATCATTTCGGATCACTCCCGGGAACGCGGCTTCCCGCAGAATCCCCGGGCTTGGCTGACTTCGAACCAGTTCCCACAAACTCACCACGACTCAATGTCCCGTCTCCGTCCCGGTCCATTTTGATAAATCGCGCTGACCCACTGTCCGCATCCGGCTGACTTGCCAGAAACTCCACTCGACTTAATTTCCCATCCCCGTTCGTATCCCGACGATCAAACATCCCATTCCGATCCCGTGCGGCACCAGAGCCACCGGTCGCGTCTCCACCTTTTTCACCAGCCTCCGCTCGAATCTGCGGTTTTGCCTCCGGATGCCCTG
>JALQWE010000718.1 GCA_023258825.1 Planctomycetaceae bacterium
CACAAAAGGTGTGCAGCACCGCGAGGGCAAACAGTGTCGTTGCCAGTATCTGAATGGACGTCGGATTCATAAACAGACCAGAAGTTCCTGACTGAAACCAGAAACACCGCCCGATCCTCTGCCACAGCAAAGCCCTCGGTCGGTCAGACCATCAGCGATGGTGGATCGCTGCCGCCACAGTCTATGAAGAATCCTGCGCTCTGTCACTTCCACCCGCGGCGAACAGGTTCCTGCCGTCCCGCCACAAAGGGAATGCAGGTCTCTGGTCCTGCACGTTGCAGAGCCATTCGATTCGCGGTGGCCCTGTTTCGCCGCATTGCCCGCACTGAGCGATTCGCCGTGGGACAGTTCAGACCGACGGCAAATACTCGCTGGCGTTTCCGAACTCTGTCAGATGCACGCCCATGTGGTCCATGATGTTCAACAGCAGCGATGACATCTTGCGCTCTTTGGCCGTTTCAAAGTCCAGAGTCCGTCCGGTTCGAATGCGACCTGACAGACTGCCCGACATCAACAGCGGAATTCGCGGGGCACTGTGTGCCGTCCACTGTTCATTCGCCAGCAGAATGCAGGAATGGTCCAGAACCGTCCCGTCACCCTCCTGCATCGAATCCAGCCGGGTGATCAATCCCGCATACTGCTCCACCCAGAACCGCGTGATCGCCGCATATTCCTGACCCTGCCAGTTGTGCGAGTAATTGTGGTGGTCTACGTTGAGCCCCAGAAATGGATACACCTGCCCCGACAGGTTATTGGTCAGCAATAAGGTCGCAATCCGCGTACGATCCGTCTGAAACGCCAGTGCGATCAGGTCACACATCAGCCGCGCATGTTCGTCCAGCTGTGCAGGAATGCCCGCTGGCGGCCGCTGAAAGCCACTGCCCGCTGCGTCCGCCTGCTGCTCACCCTGACGACGCTGCATGCGTGCCAAACGCTGCTCTACTTCGCGGACCGAATTCGTGTATTCGTCAATCCGCGATCTGTCCGCGACCGAAACCCGTCGTGACACCGATCCCAATTGCTCCTGCACCTGGTCCAGAATGCTCGCATGCGCCCGATTGCCGCGACTTTCAAACAGACTGTCAAAGGCCAGCGCTGGATACATCTCCGCAGGCACTGGTGAGACCGGTGAACTCCAGGACACATGGGATGCGTACATCATCGAGTAACTGGATTCGTGAAACCCGCTCACCGGTCGCTCACAGGCCAGCACCAGACTGGGCAAGGCCGTCTCGTCACCCAGCCGCTGCGCCAGCAACTGGTCCATACTGATCGATGCCTGGATATCCCGGCCACCCTGAGGCCGCACGCCGGTTAGAATCCCGGCCGCGCCCTTGGCATGACCACCCACCACATCGTCCGGATGATGCAGGCCATGAATGAAGTTCACCTTGTGCCGCAGGGCGTCCAGAGAACGAAACGCCGGTCCCAGCTCCAGATCCGTGCCCTCGCCCTTCGACCACCATTCCGGCGGATGAATCCCGTCACCGAAAAACAAAAACCCAAATCGCTTTGGCGGCTGCGGATTGTTCTCGATCCCCAGACAACGCGATGATTCCAGCCACGGCAAAGCCACACTGGCGCCAGCAGCCTGAAGAATCACTCGCCGCGGTGTTTTCGGTCCTGCAGGTTTCATCGTTCTCTCCTTCTGTCCTCAATCGCCTCTGCACACAGTCTTCTTTGCCAATTCCACGGAGTCAAGACAGACTGGCAACCAGTCCGCGTTTTCACTGCGGATTCCAGCGGTCACAACACCCCCAACACCACCATCTGATCATTTTTTCCCGTCGGTCAGCACGCTCGCGTCCCGAAACTTTTCGCTCATCGTGCTCACCACTCACTGTACAGCAGCAAAGTCACGGGCCCGCTGAGTCCGAAATTGGGGACTACGCACCACCGTTTCAAACAATGCCGAAAACCGATATCCATTCTGCTCCAGTGCCGACTGCATCTCGTCCAGCAACGGCTGGTCCGACAGGATCACCGATCGCCCCAGCGCATAACCCAGAAAACGTCGACACAAGGTCCTGACAAAATCCGCCTTCCTGCGCTGCTCCACATAGTCAATCAACCCTGAAACACCCCGTGCCTCACGGCCGTCCGGCATCATCGCCAGCGTGTCAATCGGCCGCCCGGCCGCGTCCTGCGTCCTCGATCGCCCAATCGCATCAAATCCCTCCAGCGCCAGTCCGGGCGAATCAAAATGGCGATGACACAGGGCACACTGACTGTCCGCCACATGCGCCGCCATTAATTCCCGCAGTGTGCGATCCGCCTGCTGCTCACTCTTCGGCAGTTCAGGAACGTCCGCTGGTGGTGGTGGAAAAT
>JALQWE010000719.1 GCA_023258825.1 Planctomycetaceae bacterium
AAACGAAGCGAACACCAGCCAAACTCCAAATCCCGGATTTTCCGCAGGTCTTCTCAATTCCTCGCCACGTGATTTCGATGACACCATCACGAAGACGCCGCCGATGAGCCCGGGCGGTCTGTTTCCGTTTTTCAAATCCTGCTCTCTTGATCTGCTTGTCTGCTCATCCGGCAACAGGTCTTCGATTCTGATATCGGAAAGCAATTGCTGCGAGGGGACGCACCAGGAAATGAACACAAAAGCCCGTGGCATGCCACGGGCTTTTTTGCTGCGCTCTTCCCGGGAAATACACGCGTTTCACAGTTCCACTGAGGCCAACCTGAACGCAGAATGCACCGGCAGCAAGTTCTGAAAGCAGTACCACCCGCATCAAGGTTGTGAGGCGGGAGGGATTTCTGCGGCTCCGCTGGAACTTCGCCCTCCCTGAGCACTCGTTCCGTTGCCTCACAGCACGCTGTGAATTCGCTGCAGAGCTTCCTGAACATTGGCAAGACTGTTGAAGGCGCTGAGCCGGAAGTAACCTTCACCAGCCGCGCCAAATCCACTGCCCGGAGTCCCCACCACGTTCGCCTTGTTCAACAGCAGGTCAAAGAAATCCCAGCTGCTGAGCGAATTTGGTGTCTTCAACCAGACATATGGGGCATTCACACCACCAAACACTCGAATTCCAGCTCGCGTCAGCTCTTCACGCATCAGCCGGGCGTTGTTCATGTAAAAGTCAATCAGCCCGCGCATCTCCTGGCGGCCCTGCTCTGAATAGGCGGCTGCCGCACCCTTCTGCACCACATACGACGCCCCGTTGAATTTGGTGGATTGCCGACGATTCCAGAGCTGATGGATGGAGACTTTCTCGCCGCCAGCGCCCCGTCCCATCAGCTGCCGAGGTACCACGGTGAGTGCACAACGAATTCCGGTGAAGCCGATGTTCTTGCTGAAACTGCGAAACTCAATCGCAACGTCCTTCGCCCCTTCAATCTCAAAAATACTATGCGGAATTGCGGGGTCGGAAATGAAGGCTTCGTAGGCGGCGTCAAACAGAATCAACGCCTGATTTTCCCGAGCGTACTGCACCCACCGCGCCAGCGTCTCACGGGATGCAACGGTCCCGGTCGGGTTGTTGGGATAGCACAGGTAAATCAAGTCCACCGGCACCGTCGGCAATTCCGGGACAAAGCCGTTGGCTTCGTTCCCCACCAGGTACACCAAACCCTCGTAACGCCCCGACGCATCGGCCGGGCCCGTATGCCCCGCCATCACATTGGTGTCCACGTACACGGGATATACCGGGTCTGAGATCGCTATGCGGTTGTTGCTGCCAAAGATGTCCAGAATGTTTCCGGTGTCACATTTGGAACCGTCCGAGATGAAAATTTCATCCGCAGAAATGTCGACGCCGCGTGCCTGAAAGTCGTGAGCCGCCACGGCTTCTCTGAGAAATCCATAGCCCTGCTCGGGACCGTAACCCTTGAACGACTGACGCTGTGCCATCTCATCGACGGCTTCGTGCATCGCAGCAATAATGGCTGGCGTCAACGGTTCTGTGACGTCACCAATTCCCATGCGAATGATCTTAGCTTCCGGATGGGCCTGCGCAAACGCACTGACGCGGCGACCAATCTCGGGAAACAGGTAGCCAGCCTTGAGCTTCAGATAGTTCTGGTTGATGTGCACCATGATTGTCGTACTGTCACTGGTTGAAAGAGTCTGAAAAGACAAAAACTGAACACGAAAAACACCAGACAGAGCTGGCAGCAGAGCCCCGCGCACCAGGTCTGGAGAAGTCGCCGAAGAATAACGTTCCTGACACAGGTTGCAATTTCCCGGCCGCTGCAATCAATCGGCAACGGCAGGATTGCCGGTCCAGCGAATCCCCCGCAGCTGTAACCCGGAAACGCTGCGACCGGCAGGGCCTTCCGCAGGCCACAACACTCAGTCTGCACCCATTCCTGAAGCTGCGTTCCGGGATGGTGAAACGGTGTTAATTCCTCGAATAGTCGCGTAGTCGCGTTTCGCTCCGCCGAAACGATCACGCTGGATTTTGCCCCGTGAATTCAGCAAACAATCGATTCTCGAAGATCAAGCAAAACCACCCCAATCCCCCATGCCACCATCGTTTCGCCATCCCAGGGTACGACTCCGGACAAGCCTCAAAAATGGTTTTTGGCTCGGGTGGAACCTCACCCCAACACCTGGCACGCACGAAAATCGGCTCAGGGATTTTTCTGTTTCCAGTCCGACCAGTGACGATTCCATTCATCGCGAAAATACTGCCGTGACTCCAGATAGAGGGCCACCAGACTTTCACGCGTTTCACGGCTCAATTCTCC
>JALQWE010000720.1 GCA_023258825.1 Planctomycetaceae bacterium
CCAGTCCCGGCGCGCCTGAAGTATGGCGTGATACCATGCCTCGGTCTGCGAGCGGGTATTGGTGAAGACAAGAGTGGAGTTGGCGGATTCGATGCAGCTGATGACCTCCCTGAGTTGGCTCATTCCCATGTGCCCGGCCCAGGGGAAGCGTTCTATCCGCGCCGGGATCAGCGAATCCACCACAACGGCCTTTTTCACACCCGCACGGATGATCAGACCGGACGGAACGGGCCCTGTTGGCGGGGCGGTGGCTGCCGGCTCAACAGCCTCAGGGTTTGGTGGCTATCGGCAGCGGAGGGAGAACTCTGCTCAGCGGCATTGACCGTATCCGTGGCCTCGATGAAATTGGGTTTGCCGGGTTCACATGGTTCGATGCGACCCCTGGATGTGTCGGAGCGAACCGGGGCGCCGAGCAGAACCTGCAGCGCTTCGTCAAGGTTGCCGAGTGTTGCGGAGAGTGCCCAGGTGCGTAAATTTGGTTTCCAGCGGCGAAGTCGGGCCAGGGCCAGTTCCACCTGCACACCTCGCTTGGTGGCCAGCAATTCATGCCATTCGTCGCAGATGACTGCACGTAGATCGCGGAATTGTTCGGCAGCATCCGAGCGTGCCAGTAGCAGCGAGAGACTTTCCGGAGTTGTCACCAGCACTGTGGGTAGGCGGCGACGTTGGCGCTGGCGGTCGGCTGCGGAGGTGTCTCCTGTGCGGGACTCGATGGACCAGTGGATGCCCAGTTCGGTCGCCGGTAGTTTCAGCGAATGCAGAGTGTCAATTGCCAGGGCACGTAACGGCGTGATCCACAGGATTCGGGTGGGCACATCACTGATTGCGGCGGGCGTGGATTCTGCTTCTGCGAGGGCCTCAATCAGCGGACCGAGCCATGCGGCCAGCGTCTTCCCGGTACCAGTCGTGGCATGGATCAGGCCACTGTGTCCATCCAGATAGGCGGACCATGTCTCTTTCTGAAACGGAAACACTTTCCATTTGCGCGCCGTGAACCACGCAGACACCTTTTGCCGGGCACGCTGTCTGGCGGCCGCAGAAATCGATTTCAAAGGGGTCTCACGCGACATTCTGCTGGATCCGGACAAGGAGCCGGGGGATGGACGGCAAGGAGGTTGGCAGCCGACATTCGCCGAGGTGGCACATGTTACGCAGCCGACCAAATTCACGCGGGATCGCTGACTGCACCGGACGGCAAACCTTTGTCTTCGCATTTTTCGGAACAGGACCTGATTTCGCCGTCGATTGCAGGCTTAACTCTGTTGTGGCAATTCCTTCAGACGCTACACTCACCGCACGTCGGTCACGCCCGAAAACACGGGTTGAATCTGATCATAGACGCTGTCCCTGAAATTCGAATAGCCTTGCGTGTGGTGCGCCGGGGAATTCAGCAAACGGCGGTCGCGGCTGATGACACACTCAGCAGTCGTTGTGGAAGTCAGAAGTCTAAGGAACTGAGGTTTTGCCTCAGAAGGAACTGAAAAATGGCCCGGTTTTTCTTCACCAGCGAATCCGTCAGTCAGGGACATCCGGACAAAGTGTCTGACCAGGTCTCAGACGGAATTCTCGACGCAATTCTCGAACAGGATCCGATGTCTCGCGTGGCCTGCGAGACCCTGTGCACGACAGACCTCGTGGTGCTCGCCGGCGAAATCACAACCAAGGCCAAAGTCGACTACGTCGGTGTGACTCGCAAGGTCATCCGCGATATCGGTTACACCTCAGACGACATCGGTTTCAACGCCGACACCTGCCGCGTGTTTGTTGCACTGCACAGTCAAAGCCCGGACATCGCACAGGGTGTGGATAAGGACGGAGCCGGCGACCAGGGCCTGATGTTCGGATACGCCTGCAACCAGACGGAAGAACTGATGCCGGTGCCAATCGCCTTCGCGCATCGCCTGATCAATCGTCTGACCGACGTCCGCAAGGAAGGCCTGGTCAACTGGCTGCGTCCGGACAGCAAGAGCCAGGTCACGGTCGAGTACGACGGTGCCACTCCAGTTCGCGTGGATGCCATCGTGATCTCCACTCAGCATGCAGAAAAGGTCACTCAGAAGGAAATCACCAACTTCGTGAAGAAGGAAGTCATCGGCAAGGTGATTCCCGCGGAACTGCTCGACAGCAAGACCAAGTACCACATCAATCCCACCGGCCGCTTTGTGGTTGGCGGGCCACACGGTGATACAGGGTTGACCGGTCGTAAGATCATCGTCGACACCTACGGCGGCTGGGGCCGTCACGGCGGCGGAGCCTTTTCCGGCAAGGATCCTTCGAAGGTCGACCGTTCGGCCGCCTACATGGGCCGCTGGGTCGCCAAGAAC
>JALQWE010000071.1 GCA_023258825.1 Planctomycetaceae bacterium
AATGAAAACCCAGTCCATCGGACACCAATTCTTCACTCGCCGGAACAGCCAGGCTCCGCGTCCTGCGTTGGCCTTGCCACGCAGCAGAACGGCAAACCAGTTGACCCACGTCGCCAGTTTCAAGGGCTACCCTGAGGAACAGGGGCTGCAGGCACTATGTGCACAAACAGTGCCCAAATCAGCTTACCAAATCACCATCATCTCAGGAATGTGGCAAATATTGATTCCCGCAGAACAAATTTCAGCGCTCATTTGCAGAGATCCGTGGCCTCCTCAAGCATGCTGTGCCAAACAGGTATGCGTGTGTGCACAAAAAGTGTGCGGCCGAGTCACCTCAAGGGCATGCCGTAGCAGGCCGTGAGCCAAACGGACTCCGTCCCGGGTGAGACTCATTCCTGTTCCGCTTCGCAAGTGCCCACGCTGGTACTGAGACCGACGTGGAGTGCCATCCAGCGGAACGCATCGCAGCTTCCCTCGAGCATTCGTCCGCATGCCCAAAATAAAAACGCCGCGTTTTCTGCCGGCTTATGGACGCAGCTGGGTATCAAGATCCACCAGCGCCTGATTGATCAGACGTGCTCGCCAGGCCAGATTGCTGCGGTCCGCCGTAGTGCAGCGTTCCAGGTACGAGTAGACGGCCTTCCAGTCATTGTAGAGCGCATCCACTTCCTTCTGCAGGTCCTGACTGCGTTGATCGGTATCCACCAGTCGGTGCAGATTCTGTGTGCGTTTGACAAAGGCGCCCGCTGCGGCAGAAGCCTCATTCCGGTAGGACGGTCGTTCCGAGTTGAGCCACTGACGCACATCCTGATTCATCTGATCCGCCAGATCTTCCAGCGACGCCGCCAGCGGCCGCAGTCGGACCAGATCAACTGCAACAGCCGAACCACCAAGGTTCAGCTCCCGGCGGAGTGCTGCGATCCCATCCTCAATCTCCTGCAGCACCACAAGTGCCGCCTGACTTTTTGCCAGTCGGAAGGCAGAGACGAACCGAGTTCCATATTCTTCCACGTAGCGGTAGCTCTCGACAATCTCCGCATCGGATTCACCCCGCTCAAGATTGTCGCGAAAGTTCTGTACAGTTCCATAGAATTCGGAGGCGGTTTCCAGAGTCTGACTGGCGTTGCGGAAGTTGAGCAGCAACAGCATGTTGGTACGTCTGTAAAACTCATCCACATCCCGAATCAGAATATCAGCCGTCTGCTTCAGCTCTGCACGGCTGGTGGTGTTTTCCATCCACAGCAATTCGTGCACGGCGTAGTTGGCAGAGGACAGTCGAGTCACGGTGCGTGCGACATAGGAATTCTGAATTCCCCGCACCTGCGGCATCAGAGCGTTCCAGGCCTGATCAAAACGATTGTATTCACTGACAATTCTGTCATACGAGTAATCATCCACCACCATCGTCGTAATCAGCGCCGCCTGTTGCTGCAGCTTGCGACTGGAACGAATGGTCTGACTGGAAGCATTCGGATCCCGCTGCAATTCATCGGTCAGATTATCGAGCGAGTTTTCGAGACTGGACAACTGCTGCAGCAGTGATCGGCGATCCAGTGACGGTGTGACCTGGAACAACTTCCCGATTTCCCGATCCAGCGTATCAATACGTTCCAGGCTCTGACGGGTGGCAGAACTGAGCCCGCGTGCCTGAGACATACGCGTTGAAAACAGTCTCCAGTCGGCGTCGGTCGCACGAAAATCTTCCACGATCAGGCTCAGATCCGTGTTACCGGATAGGTTCTGATTGAGCCGGCTGGTGTCCGAACGAAGACGACTGAGATCCGTCATCAGCGACCGCAGCTGGGGGTTGCGGCGATAGTCAGCATCGAGAGCGGAATACAATCGGCCGGATTCTTCCCATGCATCGCGTACAAGTTTCGACAGTTCACGCCGATCCACTCTGGAGTAATCAACGGACCGATTTCGCGAAGCTCCACCGAGGTTTCGCAACTCGTTGGTACTTCCCAGTCCTCCGGAGGGCAGTGGCCGGTTCTGAAAATCAGAGTCGGCCCTGGAAATCCGAGTGCTTTGCGCGAGGACGGCGGAGGGCAGGGCGGCGGCTAACAGAAGTGTAGTGACGCAGTAACTCAGCCATGGGCGTGTCGAAAACTGCATGACGGGCTCCTCTCCCTTGTATTCCAATCCCTGAAACCTTGCTCAACCCTGCGGGATGCCGCCAATCCGTGGCGACATATCCGGCAGAACCAGCGCGCAAGCCTGCTGGCTTTTCAGCAGGGCACTGCCCGGAGTTTAGGCAAAGACCGGCAATTACAGGAACAGCAATTTTCTAACCATTCCCGGGAAACGGCGCTGTTTGGGTCAGAAACCGTATGAAGCCTCACCGGTTTCTGACCACGGGGGCGGCTGAGTCCGACGGGATATCACCTAATAGGAGAATCCGTTTTTGCGAATGTGGACCCAGGGATCGAATTCGGAGGCATCCCGATTGGCAACGGCGTTGGTCAGCGTCACGAGGTAAACCACGTGGTCACCAGCTTCCATCTGACCGGCAACGCAACCTTCCATGCAGATCATCGCCTGTTTCAGCAGGGGCAGGCCGGACGTTCCCGGTGTGCAGTCCAGGCCCTGGAACGCATCGGCTCCGGGTTCAAAACCTTTACCAAAGTGCCGCAGCAGAATGTTGTCCCCCTTCTGGACCTGATTCAGTGTCACGGGGCTGCCCACTTTCAGCCATTCGTTCAGATACCGGGATTTGTTCACAGCGACTGTGACCTGAGGAGGCTCAAACGAGGCCTGCTGGATAAAGCTGGCAAGCAGTCCGGTCGTGTTTCCATCATCCGAGCGTGCGACAAGGATAAAAACGCCACTGGGGATGCGTCCCAGAATGGGCGTCAACGTCAGCTTCAGTTCTTCAGCGGTCATCAGCGGGCCCCGGTATGAAAATCGTGGTTGGACAGCGTGTTATAAGGTAAGCGACACACATTTCCACAGAATTGAACCATCCCACATGCAAATCGCGGCCGGATTACTGAACTCTCAATCGCGAACCGTCCCTGCGGACGCAGCAGACAGCACTGCTGTCACGGCTGGTGCAGCCGATCTGTGTTCAGACATTGCAGCATTGGCCCGAGGAACAAGGAGTTGCCACGTCACAGAATGACGTAAATTCCGTTCTCTCTCCCGGTGTTTCTCCCTGTCGCTCGCTGGTAGACTCGGTATGCTGCAGGAAACCCAGGGTGAGGCTGCGGCGGAACAGGGGTTGCGTCCATGAATGAGTTTCCCTGAGCGTGTCCGGGAGGCCAAAAACACCGGCGAAAATTTCCCAGCGAACGACGGTGCCGGTTTCGGAGCCGCAGTCATCAAACAGGCAACCGACTGCCGTTTCTGAGGTTGCCGAACATCTCCATCCTGAACAGTTACGGGAACGTCGGATTCGAAGCTGAACGGAGGCAGTGTGCAGACCGAGTCGGAGATTTCAGAACAGCAGCAAACACCACACCATCGAGCTGCCGAGGTGGCGATCATCACAGGAGCGGCCCGTCGAATTGGTCGGGAGATTGCGATGGCTATGGTCGCTCGGGGATTGGCCGTGGTTGTCCATCACGGGCGTTCTGCCACGCAGGCGAACGAACTGGTGCAGCAGATTCACAGCAGCGGCGGACGCGCACTCGCCGTCGCCGCCGACCTCAGCGAACCTGTCAGCGCCGCAAAAACTATTTATCAGGCCGCTTCCAGACTGGGGCAGGTCACAACCCTGATCAATAGTGCGTCCGTGTTTCAGGATCGAGCGTTAACCGACGTGGACCTCGATCACTGCCAGTTGCATCTCTCCGTAAATCTCCTCGCACCGCTTTTTCTGGCTCAGCAGTTTGTGCGCCAACTGACCGCAGGGCAGAGAGGGCATGTGATCAACCTTCTCGACTGGCGCGCTGAACGCCCTGGTGCTGATCACGTGGTCTACACGGCCTCCAAAGCGGCGCTCTGCAGTGTGACCCGTTCCCTGGCGCAGCAGCTTGCTCCCATGATCCAGGTCAATGGAATCTCTCCGGGCGCCATTCTTCCGCCGGAAGATCGTCAGCAGTGGCATCAGCAGCGTGCACAGAACACAATTCCGCTTCGGCGTACCGGTTCACCAAAGGATCTGATTCATGCCATTCAGTTTCTGCTGGACTCCGACTTCATCACCGGTGAGATTCTGCATGTTTCCGGTGGCGAGGAGCTATAAGACCATGAATCGAATAACGCCGTGCGGATACAGTTCGCTGATGCCGCTGGCAGCCGCATACCGATTCGGTCTTCATTCGTGGCGAGCGTGGTTTCGACGTTGAGTGGTCCAGAATGTGCCGAGTGGAGTGTCCGCGGGACAAATTCGATTGAGGTTGGAAGGAATAAGTGATGGCAGACACGACACCAGCGAGTGCGTCCGCATCAGACGGGAATGCGGCAACAGATCCCAGGCAACTGCCGCGGATTCTGGGTTTGTTTGATGCGACCATGATCGTGGTCGGGTCGATCATCGGCTCCGGGATTTTTCTGAAAGTCAGTGCCGTCGATGAGAAGCTGGCGCCCTACGGCTTTCTGGCGATCATGGGGACGTGGCTCTTTGTGGGAGTGATCACTCTGTGTGGTTCGCTGGCGCTGGCTGAACTGGGGGCCATGTTTCCTCAGGCCGGAGGACCGTACCTGTACATTCGGGAAGCCTTTGGACAGCTGCCTGCATTTCTCTGGGGCTGGACGGAATTCTGGGTTGTCAGAACCGGGTCAGTGGGAGCGCTGGCCTGTGCAACAGTGGTCTACTTCAATGAGCTTTTGCCGCTCCCTGCGGTGGGACAGACTCTGCTGGCGATCGCGATTGTCGTAGGCCTGTCCATGGCGAACTATCGAAGCACGCGCGTTGGGGCTGGAATTCAAAGCCTCGCGACGGTCAGTAAAGTCGTCTTTCTTGCAGGGCTGGTTGTGCTGCCGTTCTGCCTGCAGGCTGTCAGTGTTGAGCATCTGAAGCCAGCCCTCGTACTGCCGCAGAGCGGGGATGCCTGGACCGCCATGTTGCGTGCTCTGGGGCTGGCGATGGTTGCCGTCCTGTGGCCCTACGATGGCTGGATCAATCTCGGCCCTGTGGCTGAAGACATTCGCAATCCCATGCGGAACGTTCCGCGGGCGATGGCGATCGGACTGGGGCTGGTGATTATCGTCTACATGGGTGCCAACCTCAGCTACCATGCTGTGCTGCCGATGAGTCATCTGGCGCAGAGCGAAACGGTGGCCGCAGATGTGTTTCAGGTGATGTTCGGCAGTACAGGAGCAAAAATTGCGGCCATCGGTGTGATGATTTCCACCTTTGGAGCCACCAATTCCAACATGATCACCGGACCGCGGATTTACCTCGCCATCGCCCGAGACGGCCTGGTGCCGCAGTGGCTGCAGCGCATTCACCCGGTGTACCTGACCCCCGCTAACACCATCGTGCTGCAGGCCGTCTGGACAGTCTTCCTCGTGGTGCTGTTTTCCGTCTGGAATCCATCGGCACCCGACGAACCTCCCGCGAACATCGCAGACACAACTACGGCAGCGATCAGTACGACCGGCAGCGAGGAATCACCGGAGACCGTCAGCGAAACCCCCGTGATCCCCCATTCACGTCAGACAAAAGCCGCCTTCGATATTCTGACGGACTCGGTCATTTGTGCGGGACTGATTTTTTACGGACTGGCTGTTGCATCGGTGTATGTGCTCCGCAGAACGCGTCCGGATTTGGCGCGGCCCTATCGGACGTGGGGCTACCCCGTCACTCCGGCCCTGCTGCTCCTCGCTTATGTTGGCGCATTTCTGAGTCTGCTGATTGAACAACCCGCGCAGACCATCGCGGTACTGGCGTTGATTGTCCTCGGCATTGTCTGGTACTTCGCAGCCAGTCATTTCCGTTCCCGAGGAACGTCCGTGAATTGATGGCGTTAAGAACAAAGAGTAGAGGCCGTCGCTGAAAGGTAGGCCACTGCTATTGTCCGGGAATCACAGCGTGCAGAATTCTCCGAAGCCCGACAACGCGACCGCTCCTCCGCAGATAGCATTCCTCAGTGACTCGGCCTTCCTCGTGACGTGGGAGTCGGAGTCAGACAAACAGGTTGCCGAATCCGTTCGCATTGGCTGGCAGCAACTGAAGCAGTCCGGACTGCAGGGCGTCACTGGACTTGTGCCGGGATTTGCATCACTCGCAGTTCATTTTGACCCTCGACAGGCCTGCGCTCAGGACTTGCAGGTGGCTCTCAGGGCCACCCTAAGCACGCACACGGCGACATTCGTTCCAAAGCCACGACAAATCCGGATTCCCGTGAACTTTGACAGCTCGGTCGCACCTGATCTGCCGGAGGTGAGCCGCATTTCCGGTCTGCCTGAACAGGAGTGTATCCGGTTACTGTGTTCAGCCGTCTACACAGTCAGGATGCTGGGATTTGCCCCGGGGTTTCCCTATCTCTCAGGACTTCCGGACGTACTGGCGATTCCGAGGAAATCAACGCCGCGACTGCAGGTTGCCGCTGGTTCAGTCGCTATCGCCGGAGGCATGGCAGGCATCTATCCACGCGAATCTCCCGGCGGTTGGAGTCTGGTCGGGCGAACGACGGTATCGCTGTTTGACCCGGCACGCCTGAATCCGTGCCTGCTGGAACCCGGCGACGAAGTGATTTTTGTGAACACGGGCACGCAGCAGCTCGATACGAGGTCCTTTGTATGAACCGTCAGGTGCGGGTACTGCGGGCAGGGCTGATGACCACGGTCCAGGATCTCGGACGCCCTGCCACACGTCACTGGGGCGTCCCTGTCGGCGGCGCCATGGACCAACTGTCTCATCGGCTTGCCAATCGCCTGGTCGGCAATTCAGACACTGCCGCGACACTGGAAATGACTCTGACGGGCGATGTACTTCAATGGGAACAGGATGCTGTGATCGCGATCACAGGAGCGAGCCTCAGGGCGGTCATGGAATCTGATAACCGTCCGGAAAAACTGCTCATGCCCGGGCGTCCCTGGTTTGTCCCTGCTGGTTCCCGAATCCAGTTTGGCACGGTGCAGCGAGGGTGTCGGAGCTACCTCGCAGTATCCGGTGGCTGGGACGTGCCAATTGTCCTTGGAAGCCGCTCCACCCTGCAGCGATCGCAATTGGGTGGACATTGCGGGAGGGCTCTGCGAGCTGGCGATATTCTGACTTATGCAGACGCACCCGAGTCTTTGACGAGCCGAATCTCAGCCTCGCGACCCGATACGGCGGAGAATAGTAACTGGTATGTGCAGTTGTTTCATCCGCCGGCAGCGACAGGGACCGTACTGCGATTTCTTCCGGGGACACATTTTCCGCGATTGACGAATGAATCGCAGGACGTGATGCAGCAGTCAGAGTTCGCGGTGCGTATGGAATCGGACCGAATGGGCTATCGGTTGCAAGGATTGCCCCTGCGGTTTTCCGAGTCTCTGCAGATTCGCTCCGAGGCCGTGATTCCGGGAACCCTTCAGTTGCCTCCGGACGGCCAACTTCTGCTCCTGATGGCCGACTGTGCTCCGACAGGGGGCTATCCGCGGGTTGGACATATCATTTCAGCGGACCTGCCGTTGGCTGCGCAACTGAAACCTGGAGATCGCTTTTCGCTCTGCGAAGTTTCGCTGTTGGAAGCTCAGGAGGCCCTGCGTCTACAGGAACAGCAGTTGGCCGCGGCGGTGCATCTGGCCCGCCTGAATTCAGGCGTTTAGACCAGGCACTCCCGCGGTTCCGCCGGTAACGGAATGTTGTCAGCCGACCTTTTCCGTGCAATCGGTACAGGGTTTGCCAACCCGAACAGAGCATTGAGTAAGGTGCAGAATACGACGGTTTTTTCATTTTTGTTTTGGGGAGTGATTGTCGATTCGATTCCGAGTTGTGTAGTTTTCAGGCAGCTGAAGACATCTCGTCAGAGATGGATTAAGAAACAGCATGTCATTTGGGACAAATCGGTGCCGATGGCGTTGTCTCGCCGTCAGCCCGCTGAGTTCCCTGTCCTTTCTTCAGGATTATTTCGGGGGGTGTAGGAATGGTTCGATTGTACTCTGGTCGTCAAAAAACACGTGGCTTCACCTTGATTGAGCTGCTGGTGGTGATCGCGATCATCGCGATTCTGGTAGCTCTACTGCTGCCAGCCGTGCAGCAGGCTCGCGAGGCAGCCCGCAGAACTCAGTGCAAAAACAATCTGAAGCAGATTGGTCTGGCGTTTCACAATTATCACGACATCTACAACACCTTCCCACCCGGGTACATTTCCCCAATTGCCAACGGCAACACGACTTCAGAACCCAGTTGCTACGGTTGGGGCGCTCTGATTCTGCCGCAGCTTGAGCAGACAAATCTCTTTCAGTCCCTCAACGTAGGGCAGGTGGCACTGCACGTAAACGCATCAACACCGGCCGGTCTGGCCCTGTTACAGACAGCGCTGCCCATGTACCGCTGCCCATCTGACGTGGGCCCTGTACTGAATAACTACGTCAGCCCTGCACCAGCCGCGAACTGGTACAACATGAACATGTTCAACGGCTCGGGGGCAGTGCCGATTGCAACATCCAACTACATTCTTGTGGCAGGAACCGGAGTCAGCACCACACCTGCCGCGAATCCATCAAATCGTGCGGCATCTGCCTGCGGCCCGATGGGGATTGGTTTCAGAAATTCGAAGATCAATATGCGCGACATCACAGACGGAACCAGCAATACTCTGCTGGCCGGTGAACGAGCATGGAAGTACAGTCAGATCACGGTCGGTGCCGGTGTCGCCCTCGGATTCAGCGCGTCCATTGACGATCAATCCTCCAGCGCCAATGTCAAATCTGCAGCAATGGCTGTGATCGGGCTGGGCTACAACGGGATCAACTGGAGTGCCAATAATCAGGTTCACCAGACCCGCGGCTTCAGCAGTGCACATACCGGCGGTGCTCAGTTCGTGCTGTGCGACGGCTCAGTTCGCCTGATCAGTGAAAACATCGACTACAAGACCACCGACAATGCCGCTCTCACCGACATGACGCTGCATGCCAATTCCACACTCGGCCGACTGCTGGTGCGTGAAGACGGACAGATCGTGGGTGAATTCTGAACGGTTCACTGATGATTCCGGGGAGAAGCCTGTTCGTTTTGACGTCATGTTTCAGCGTCATCCGTTCAGCAGATGGATGACGCCTCTCCCCAACGTTCTTCCGTTGTCCCAAATTTCAACAATTCACTGAGACGGGTGCCGGAACATTGACAGATCCAAAGATGACTTCTGTGTCGTCCAGGATACTGTGAGATGTGTAGCACTGTTTCAGTCGCGAATCAAAGGTGGTGTAGTGATGAAGAGACTCCTCGAGACGCTGTCCTTTCGGTTGATGACACCGATGACGGTGTGTCTGACCATGTTGCTGTCCATGGGCTGTGGCGGCGGCGATATGCCCGAGTTGGGCGACGTTTCCGGAAAGGTCACACTGGACGGAAAACCGCTTGTCGGCATCAATATTCTGTTCACACCGGAAAAGGGACGCCCCGCCGGTGCTGTCACAGACGAAGAAGGCTATTACGAATTGGTCTACCTGGACGGATATTCCGGCTGCAAGGTTGGACCGGCTAAGGTCACGTTTGAGTGGTCGCCGGGCGTGGAAAATACCGTGCCCGTACCTGCTCGTTACATGAATGATGGGTTCTCGGTGACCGTCAAAGAGGGATCCAATGAGATGGATTTCCCGCTTGAGTCCAAGTAGATAGCTGTGTGATGCAGTGCTGAAACGACGCCTCATCCGCGCACAAGGACATCAACAGTATCAGTTGAACGCTGGGTTCCGAGACCTGGGTAAGATTTGATGCCGTCTGCAGTAACGGCTTCCGGGGCGAAAACAAAAAATCCCCACCTCTGAAGTTCAGAGGTGGGGATTTTTTATAGTCAGCACGAAAAGCGGGGGGAACGTTGCCGCCCGACAATCCGAACCAGAGCGGTGGCCAGACACACTCCTGAGAGCTCATCCCACCGCTTCAGGAAATGAGGTTTTCAGAGTGGTGCAGCGGGCAACCTGAGGCAGGTGACCTATTCCGGACGAGGGCGTGTCAGGAGTTCCTGGAACTCCAGTGCAAACTGGTCATCGCCGGTAAGGCAACGATTGTTCATGGCCAGAATCTTACGAATCCGCCCCACCGTCAGTTTGGCGGGCCCCGTCAAACGCAGCACGAGGTCATCAGGAGTAAACTGTTCGAGTTCCCGGATGGAATGAATTCCGAGGAACACAAAGGCTTCTCGAGCCTGCGTGTCATTCTGAAATACCACATCCAGTGGCGCGTCGACGGGAATTCGGGAACGTCCAAGTTTGCGGGTTGGCGACGTATCGCGGATGCCCGTTGTGATGGTGGCTTTCCGGACACCTTTTTTGCGAGCGGGTGCCTGCGGTTCGGGTTCTGGCGGTCGGGTTGGCCGAGCAGGTTTCCGCGTGACGGCGGACTTTGTGGGTTTCGGAGCCGGTTTCTTCCGGACCACCTTTTTGGCGGCTTTCTGGGCTGCTTTCGGGGCCGCTGCTCGCGAGGTTGCTTTTTGTGGCCGGGCAGCCTTCTTGATTGCCTTCTTAGCCATTTGTGTATCCAACTTTCATAGTAGAGGCCGTAAGAGAGTTGGAAAATTCCCAGTGATCACCAGAGGCACCGGTGATAAAGGTCAAACAGACCCGAGCGAAACACACGGTTTCATCAGGGAACACGCCAACTGCAGATAACTCGTCCTGAAATCCTGTGGCCTGCTTTGCCAAACTTTGGCAACAAACACACAGCCGAAGTCGGATGCCGGGTTGAGTTGGCAAATCGGCATCGGCAAAAGACAGAGAATAGTTCTTCAGTTCCAGCGGAACCGAACGGCGATCGGTCGTCCGGGCACTGCCCGGAACTGATGATTCTCGGGATTTCAGACCCGCCACTATAC
This sequence comes from Planctomycetaceae bacterium, assembly GCA_023258825.1. Lineage (GTDB taxonomy): Bacteria > Planctomycetota > Planctomycetia > Planctomycetales > Planctomycetaceae > SXXK01. Next base: position 10,911 of record JALQWE010000071.1, read on the forward strand.
TGACATCCGTACCCGGATTACTCTGTCAGTCCGTCATGTTCCTCAAAAAAGTCTCGAACCAGTTCCAGTTCATGCGGCGTTAAGAGCCCATTTCCCCACGTTAACATTTCCGGATTGGCTCTCCATCTTCCCAGGATTTCCATCAACTCGCCGTCCGCCGCTGGGTACTCATGCTCCATCACCTGCTCCTGCGGATCTGAGGACAGTGAGAGTTCCTGCAGAATTCCACGGGAAAACGTCGATTCGCGAGTCAGTTGCAGGCATCGTGCCTTGGCAGGTAGCCAGTGGTCATTCAGATGACGCAGTTCGCGAGGCCCCTCAAACACGACTCGCAACAGAGGGCTGCTGCGATCTTCAGCCAGACTGGCCAGCAGTTCTGTGGCGGCGTAGAGAATACGAGCGTCCAGCGGGGAGGGAAAATCGGACTGGCGAGTCGTCCAGCGATTCCATGTTCGCAGCACACATTCCATCTGAATCTGGGGTGCCATCCCCTGCAGCGGTGGGTAGAAATGCAGGAACTCACTGCCTTTCTGTTCCGCATGGGAAGGCGAAAGTGAATACCGCAGCAAGCTGTCCAGCGCCAGCGCGCTACCGGCTGCTGTTCGCGAATGCTGACGTGAATGGTGTCGGGCCAGACGCGCGTCACACTGGCCTCGCGTACCCAGGGCTCGCGCAGGATCATGCGCCGCACCTGCTGCAC
>JALQWE010000721.1 GCA_023258825.1 Planctomycetaceae bacterium
AAAAACCTCAGAGAGCACCGTTCGAAATTCCAAAACCGTTACATGTCAAGAGGTTAGGGAAGTTCCCGTGCCATTCGAGACCTGACCCCTTTTTGGCTTCAGGACAAGTGACTTGTCGGAGCGACTGCTGGTGTCGATAATCCGGAATTGGCTGGTGTCGTGACGCCAGCGTTTTCCGGCAGACGTGTGCTCCTCGTGCGTGCGGGCGGTTCGCGGTCTGTGGTTGACAGTCTTTCTGTTTCAGAGGCGAGTATTCATGAAACTATGGACCCTGTTGTTTTCAGGAGTGGTGGTGATGACGTCGGTGGTGTCCGCAGCAGACCCGAAGCAGGAAGCTTTCGGGAAGACCAAAGACGGTGTTCCCGTCGAAATCTACACGATCGGTAACAGCAGTGGCTTTTCCGCGCGTGTAATGACACGCGGTGCAACTCTGGTGAATCTGCATGTTCCCGACAAGGACGGCAAACTGGCTGACGTGCTGCTGGGCTTTGACGATGTGTCCGGCTACGAATCTGATGGCAACCAGTACTTCGGCTGCACCACCGGGCGAGTCTGCAATCGTATTGCCAAAGGCCGGTTCACTCTGGATGGCCATGAATACACGCTGGCGATCAACAACGAGCCCAACCATCTGCACGGGGGACTGGATAAGGCACTGGACAAGCTGGTCTGGAAGGCCGAGCCATTTTCCAGTGATAAAGCGCAGGGCGTCAAATTCAGCTGCACCAGCCCTGATGGTGATGAAGGCTATCCGGGGACTCTGGAAGTTTCCGTGACCTACACCATTCCGGCAGATCGCAATGCCATCACGATTGCCTACTCCGCCAAAACAGACAAGGCCACTCCGGTCAATCTGACGAACCATGCGTATTTCAATCTGAGTGGGGAAGGCAGTGCCACTGTGCTCGACCACATGCTCCGGCTGAACGCGGATCAGTACACACCGACGGATGACACGCTGATTCCGACCGGCAGGATTGAATCTGTCGAAGGCACGGATCTGGATTTCCGCAAACGCACTCGAATTGGTGATCGGATTGAATCCATCGGGAAGACGGCGGCGATCGGCTATGACCACAACTATGTCCTGAATCCGCGTGCCGAAGGTGCCGAGATGACTCTGGCGGCCGTGCTGGTGGATCCGAAGTCAAAGCGTCGGATGCGGGTCATGACCACGGAACCCGGGATTCAGTTCTACTCCGGGAATTTCCTGAAGGGGCAGGCGGGCAAAGGCGGCAAGACCTATGCTCACCGTAGTGCACTCTGCCTCGAAACGCAGCACTATCCGGATTCCGTGAATCATCCTGAGTTTCCATCGACGATTCTGAAGCCGGGTGCGAAGTTTGAATCGAAGACGAGCTATCAGTTTGATATCGACGAGCCGGTTTCTGCCGTGCAGCAGCAGAAAAAGAAGTAGGTGTACTTCCGGCCGGCCCACTCGGGAACAATCGGTTTTCCGGGTGGGCACCGGGTGTCAGGTGGAGACCTTTTTCCCGGGCGTCTGCCGAATTCGCTGGGAACTTTCCCGAATTTGCTGCGGATGAACTCTGTTGTCTGGTAGTCTGTGCCGTAGTTCCCCACCCTGCCTTTTTCACAGAGTTCCCGGTGTATGTGGCCGCAAAGTGAGAAAACTCAGGACCTTCTGAATGAGGTCGCTGATGGAGATCGTTCGGCTGTCAACCGACTGATGGATCGGCATCGTGATGCGGTGCGACGGATGGTTCAGATGCGTCTGGATCAGGCAGTGGCGCGTCGTGTGGATGCAAGCGATGTCGTACAGGATGTGTTGCTCGAAGCTTCCCAGCGTCTGACGGACTATCTGCAGCATCCGGCCATGCCATTTCATCTCTGGTTGCGTCAGCTGGCCAAAGACCGGATTATCGACATGCATCGGCGGCATCGTGCTGCCAAACGTCGGTCGGTGGATCGGGAGCAGAATTTTTCCGGTTTGGGCAATGATGATCAGTCGGCAGCAGACATGGCGGCGCTGCTGCGGGACGCAGAACTGACCCCGGCTGCAGCAGCTCTGCGCAAGGAAATGCAGGCCCGTTTTGTCGCCGTTCTGGATCAGATGGATGAGGGTGATCGTGAAATCATCATGATGCGCCACTTCGAGCATCTGGGAAACAGCGAGGTCGCTGAAGCACTCGGGCTCAGTGCCCCTGCAGCAGGCATGCGATATCTGCGCGCAATCCGTCGGCTCCGTGAGCTGCTGGGGATGGATGGCGAATCAATGCCCGGAGTCTGACGTGAAGTTTGCTTCTGACAACGAGGTCATGCAGCACGCACTGCAGCTTGCCCGGCGGGGTTTCGGCACTGTC
>JALQWE010000722.1 GCA_023258825.1 Planctomycetaceae bacterium
GCTGGTGCATGTCGTTGCTTCGCAACTCAATCGCACCGCAAGGTGCGAGTTTCAGAGTCGCAACGCGACGTCATGTGAATAGGGGTAGGGAGGACTGATTGAGTTCAGTCCCCCCTCCCTCCGAACCGTGCGGGCGGTTTTCCCGCACACGGCTCTCCGGTTAGTAGTTGCCGGTAACGGATTGAGCGAATCGAAAGTGGGCCTCGCGCAGACTATAGAGACCCTGTTTCGCAAAGTAGTCATTTGGCCAACGATGGTGACTGGGTAAACGTGCGGGATTCGTCCGATGACGCTGGAGCAACAGACGCCGTAGGCGACTGCGGATCCTGGAATCGAGGTCCTTGAAGATCGTCCATCGACAGTGACGAAAGTAGCCGAACCATCCACGTAGCATGGACGTGAGTTCGGCGGCGATCGATGCCAGCGAACCAGAGCGCGTCCGGGACGTCAGATCCCTGATTCGAGTCGTCATCTTCGCGAGGCTCTCGCGACGGGGATAGATCTGGTCCCCGCGAAACGAATAGCCCAGAAACGCGAAGCTCTCGACTCGACTGTCAACAATCTGCGTCTTGGTCGGATGCAGCGTCAGACCGGCCTGCTCCACCCATTGCGTGATCATTTGCAATGCCGCCTCGGATTCGGACTGAGTACGGCATAGCACGACGAAGTCGTCTGCGTACCGCACCATTTCGAAGCCGTGGTCAGACATCTGGTGATCCAGCGGGTTGAGATAAAGGTTCGACAGCACAGGTGAAAGAACGGCTCCTTGCGGAACACCGGAGGTCGGCGTCCATTCACGCAGTTCTTCCATAATGCTCTGATCAAGAAACAGCTTGATCAGACTCAGCATCCGCGAGTCCGAAATATGCTCTGCGATCAGTGTCAGCAGGCGGTCTTTCGGAATCGTATCGAAGTAACCTTTCAAGTCGGCATCGACAACGTAGACGAAACCGTCCTGAAGCTTCTGCTCGACGATGCGCAATGCGTCGTGAGCACCCCTGCCATGACGAAAGCCATAGCTTCGCTCATGGAATTGGTGATCCAGAATCGGTTCGATCACGTTCACAATCGCGCGTTGTACGACGCGATCACGGACGGTCGGAATGCCTAACGGACGAGTCTCGTTCGGTCTGCCCGGTTTGGGGATGTGAACGCGACGAACCGCATTCGGACGATAGCTTGCAGTTCGGATCTCTTCGCTGAGCCTGCGTGTCTCCACTAACAGATGCTCTTCGAATGCTTCACAACTCTGGCCATCGACCCCTGCCGCTTTCCTCTTTCCCGTCACCTTGCGGGACGCCGTGAACAGGTTCAGCGGTGCGTACACCTTGTCAATCAACGCATGCCATTTGCCTCCTCTCACTCTGTTTTCCAGTAGTGTCGTCAACATTCGGTCGGTCCACACAACAGGCTGAGCCCATCGGCGAATATCCGGTGGCTCTCCAGGCGGTCTAGCCGAAAACGGCACTCGTTCTGGTAAAGCGTCGTTCGCCCGGGTATTTCGCCCGGTGGAAGTCGGTCTTTTCATGTGTGTGGTCTTTCCAAATCTACTTCCCTGCCTCCCTTCGCTCGCGTCGGGTTTGGTTCCCGTCGGTCATCACTACTATGAAGGCTCTGACTCCTCAGTTGAGCGCGTCTCAGGTCTGCGGCACTACTGAGGTCTCCCTGCTTATCTCGATTGAACTTCCGAACATTCCGTCGCCAATCACCCTACTGCCATTTCACTCGCCTCGGTTTGACACGTTACTATTCAATCACCGTGCGAGCCGCCTCACCGACCTGCGGAGGTCAATCCGCCACCCGGAGTCGGGCCGCGTCTGGGTCGTGGTGTGAGGTCAGAGGTTCGCGCCTTGCTAGCACGCTCCCCGACAGGCTTGGCCGAATCGCGTTCACTTCCGTTACGGACTGCTCGTTTGCTTCCAGTTGCTTCCCACCCTTTCTGTTGAAAACGCAGTTACCTTCAGCTTCAGAGCCGTAACGGTGGCTCTGGACAGGACTTTCACCCGTCTGTTCAATCGCCTTCACAGGCGCACTAGCCACGGGCGTCAGCCCGTGGAATGCAGCGTGTTAACCGCGCAAAGCCCCGACGGGACGACACGAGTCGACCTATCCGGATTTCCCGTCACTCCTGCTTGCAATTGTGATCCAAGTTGCAGTGATCGCACCATGGCGGGCACGCATGCCGTCTCTTCGCAACTCCGACGCCTCTTTTGGACCGTACCTCGGACTGGCGTCCGAGGCTGGTGCATGTCGTTGCTTCGCAACTCAATCGCACCGCAAGGTGCGAGTTTCAGAGTCGCAACGCGACGTCATGTG
>JALQWE010000723.1 GCA_023258825.1 Planctomycetaceae bacterium
ATCCAGCGGAAGACGTTGCAGGAATGTATCCGAGTACTGAAAAGCTACCGTCGGAAACTGCGGGAGTATCAGTGCACTGAGACTCGCTATATCCGTGTGATCGCGACCAGTGCGGTGCGTGAGGCGACGAATCGGCTGGAAGTTCTGGACCGTATTTACATCGCCACGGGGCTGGCGGTCGAGTTGATTGATGACGCGGAGATTTCCCGTGTGACTTACCTTGGTGTTCGTCCGCTGCTGCGTGATGAGGCGATCGCGACGGGTTCAGGGACGGTGGTGGTGGAGGTTGGGGGTGGAAATACCGAAGTCCTTGTGCTGAAAGGTAAGGACATTCTGCATGCCCAGCCGTATCGACTGGGGTCATTGCGACTGCAGCAGTTGCTCCTGCAGTCAGAAGCCTCGCGGTGGGATGCAGAGCACATCATGACGGGGCAGATTGACCGTACGCTGGAGCCGCTGCTGGACATCATTCCGACCGGGGCAGCTCCGGAGATTGTTGCTCTGGGGGGTGACATGCGGTTTGCGGCGAGGCTGCTGCACATTGATCCTCAGCCGGCACGGCTGACACGACTGTCCGTTTCGCAGCTGCGTTCGCTGACGGAAAAACTGCTGCCGATGTCGGTGGACGGCATCATGCAGAAGTATCACATTGAATTGTCGCAGGCGGAGACGCTGGTACCGGCGTTGCTGGCCAATCTCAGACTGGCCGAGCTATTGAAAGTGGAGCACCTGCTGATCACGCGGTTCAATCTGCGGGACGCATTGCTGCAGGGAATGATTCGCACCAATGACTGGTCCGCGGATTTTCGCGAGCAGATTCTGAATTCCGCTCTGGAGCTGGCGCGGAAGTATCAGGTGGATCTGCAGCATGCTCGGCATGTGGCGGAGCTGGCACGCAAGCTGTTTATGGCGCTGCAGTCTGAGCATCGGATGGATGCTCGGTGTGAGACGCTGTTGTACACCGCTGCCCTGCTCTACGAGACCGGCTTGTTTGTGGGGTTGTCCGGCTACCACAAGCATTCCTTTTATCTGATTATGAACAGTGAGTTATTCGGGCTGAATTCTCTGGACCATCAACTGGTGGCTCTGATTGCTCGTTATCATCGCCGAGCGGCTCCGAAACCGACGCATGAATTCTTTGCCCGGCTGGATCGTGATAGTCGCGTGATTGTTTCCCGGCTGGCGGCCATTCTTCGTGTCGCAGTGGCTCTGGACCACACAGGGACGCAGCGGATCGGGGAAATCGAATGTACGATTGAGAAAAACCGAATGGTGCTGACAGCGACCAGGGTGGCCGGAGATCTTTCTCTGGAACGAATGGAACTTCGGCAGAAGACGTCTTTGTTTGAGGACACGTTTGGGATGGGCGTATTGCTGCGTGAGCCATCGCGTTGACAAGATCATGGGGAAAAGCACGAAGAGTCAGTTGAGTCACGTGTCTTTGGGATTCTGTGCGGTGGTTCATTGTGGCAGGCTGTCGAGCCGGAACGGGCTGTGTGGCGATCAATTTTCACGGGGACGTGAGCTCGGAAGAGAACTATGTCATCACTGACGGATGTGTTTACGAATCGCGAGCTGAGCTGGCTGGAATTTAATCAGCGCGTGCTGGATGAAGTGTGTGACACCAATGTGCCACTCCTGGAACGACTCCGCTTTCTGGCCATTACGGCCTCGAATCTGGATGAGTTCTTCATGGTGCGGGTGGGCAGTCTGCTGATGTCGATCCGTTCCGGGGAAACATCGCCGGATTGTTCGGGGATGTCGCCGCTGGAGCAGTTGAACGCCATCAGCCTTCGGGCTCAGCGCATGGCCGCGGAGCAGTATCGGGTGTTTCTGGACCAGATGGAGCCTGCGCTGGCTGAGGCGGGCATCCGGCGTCGTCATGCGGGTCAGTTGAATGAACGGCAGATGGAGTTTCTGGAATCAGTTTTTCATGAGCAGTTGCAGGCCGTACTGACTCCGGTGGCCGTCCATGATCCCGCTCGATTTCCGCTGCTGTTCGGGCGAACGGTGAATGTGGCTGTGCAGTTGCGCGGCAGTTCGGACGCTGAGCCGTATCGCTTTGCAGTGATTCCGTTCGGTCGTTTTGACCTGCGCTGCATTACGCTGCCGGGGACGGGCAGTGGCTACGAGTTCATGCTGACAGAGGATGTGATCGAGATGATGGCTGGGCGTTTCTTTCCCGGCCAGGAAGTCGTGGCGACGGTTCCATTCCGTGTGACGCGGAACGCGGATGTGACGGTCAGTGACGACGATGGTGCGGATCTGCTGGCGGAGATGGAAGACGTTCTGGAAGATCGGAAAGACAGCTT
>JALQWE010000724.1 GCA_023258825.1 Planctomycetaceae bacterium
GAACCGCGCACTGAAAACTGAAAACTGAAAACTGAAAACTGAAAACTGAAAACTGAAAACTGAAAACTGCCTGTGAGATCGCGTGGGACGTGTGTCACTGGGAATTCGGACGAATGCCGGGATATGAGTGAACTGAGAGAATTGGAAGCCGCGATTTCGACAGCGATGCATGTGGATCAGTTTTCGCTGCGCCAGATGCTGCGTGGGATTCGCAGTGCCGAGAAAGCGGGGAAACCGTTTGACCGGTTGCTGGGAAAATTCCGTTCGTCGCTGGAGCGATCGGTGCAGCGGCGTGAGCAGCGTGCCGCCTGGCAGCCTCGACTGGACTGGGATGACCAGTTGCCGGTGGTGGTGCGTAAGCAGGAGATCATGGACACGATCCGTGATAATCAGGTTTTGATTCTGTGCGGCGAGACAGGATCGGGAAAATCGACGCAACTGCCAAAGATTCTGACGGAAATGGGGCGGGGGATTTCGGGGATCATCGGACATACGCAGCCGCGAAGAATTGCGGCGCGATCGGTGGCTGCGCGACTGGCGGACGAGTTGGGATGTCGGCTGGGGCAGGAGGTGGGATTTCGGATTCGGTTTACGGACAGCAGCGGACCGAACACACGGATCCGTCTGATGACGGACGGGATCCTGCTCGCAGAGACGCAGACGGATCGATTTCTGGACCAGTATGACACGATCATTGTGGACGAAGCGCACGAGCGTTCGTTGAACATTGACTTTCTGTTGGGGTATTTGAAGCGGTTGTTGCCGAAGCGTCGGGACCTGAAGGTGATTATCACATCGGCGACGATCGATGCAGCGCGGTTTGCGGAGCACTTTGGTGAAGCGGGCCGCCCTGCCCCGGTGCTGCAGATTTCCGGCCGAACGTATCCGGTGGAAATTCGTTATCGACCGCTGGACGATCCGGAACTGGTTGATGAGGGATCGGGGGAGTCGCGGGACTGGCTGGACGGGGTTGTGGAGGCGGTGTCCGAGGTCGCTCAGGAGGACGCGGGGCACGTGCTGGTGTTTCTGCCGACGGAGCGGGACATCCGGGAAGCGGCGAAAGTGCTGGGCGGGCGTCGTTTTCCGGGGGACACGACGGAATATCCGACGGAGATCGTGCCGTTATATGGGCGGCTGTCGATGGACGAGCAGACGAAGGTGTTTTCAGCGTGTCGACATCGGCGGATTGTGCTGGCCACGAACGTTGCGGAATCGTCGCTGACGGTACCCGGCATTCGTTATGTCGTGGACACGGGGACGGCGCGGATCAGTCGCTATTCGGCGCGATCGCGAATGCAGCGATTACCGATTGAGCCTGTTTCACAGGCATCGGCCAATCAGCGAGCGGGGCGCTGCGGGCGACTCGGCCCGGGCATCTGCATTCGGCTGTACAGTCAGGAAGATTTTGCGGGGCGGGAAGCCTTCACGGCGCCGGAGATTCAGCGAACGAACCTGGCGGCGGTGATTCTGCGAACCCTGAGTCTGCGGTTGGGGGATCTGGAAGATTTTCCATTTCTGGATCCGCCGAAAGCGACGACGATCCGCGAGGGCTATCGGACTCTGGAAGAGCTGGGGGCGATTGAAACGGAGGCGACGGTTGCGGCCGCGGCACAGCAGGCGGTGGAACAGGGAGCAGTCAGCCAAACGGAATCCGAGTCGGTGTCTGGTGCCGGCGCGGGTTCAGATTCCGGGGCAGCACCCAGGTCGACGGGGCGTGGCCGCCGAGGGGCTGATGAAGCGCGAATGCCGCGGCCTGGCGACCTGACGGAAGTGGGTCGTCGGATGGCGGGACTGCCGGTTGACCCGCGGATCAGTCGGATGATTCTGGCGGCTGTGGACGAACATGCCTTACCGGAGGTGCTGGCGATCGCGGCGTTTCTGGAGAGTCAGGATCCGCGTGAGCGACCTGTGGACAAGCAGCAGGCGGCAGACGAAGCGCATCGACGATTTCAGAATCGGGACTCGGACTTCTTATCCATCCTGAATCTGTGGGATGCGTGGCATGACCGGACGAGGGCATTGACCAACAGTCAGGTTCGGAAGTGGTGTCAGCAGCATTTCCTGTCGTGGATGCGGATGCGGGAATGGGTGGACGTGCATACGCAATTGCGGGAGTTGCTGGAAGACAGCGGGGATGCGGGGATCGCGAGGGCGGCGAAAGCGTTGTCCGCGAGTCATGCCGGGCGTCGTGCAGTGTCGCAGCAGCGACAGACGGGACCTGTCAAAGGTGGCCAGGACAGCCAGCGTGCAAATAACGCGGGGGCGAAGACAGCGAAACCCCAGGGCAAGGCTCATTCCGGGGGTAACAAAGG
>JALQWE010000725.1 GCA_023258825.1 Planctomycetaceae bacterium
CCAGACCCAGATTCTGCTGCTCCGAGCACAGCATGAATTCCTCAGCGATCGGTGGCGGAAAATCAGACGCTACGGCCTGCAGTGACTGGGCCATGGATTGTCCGGCCCGCAGCGTACTGCTCATCAGCTCGAAGGCATCTGCCAGCTGACTTCGCATGTTCCCCTGACGCTGCGTTCTGAGGTGCTGCACATACCAGATCGGAACAACGGACAGCAGGCCGGCACCGACAAATGCCAGCAGACTTCCCCGGATCAGAAAACCCAGCAGTCCGCCGATGCCGGCCGCCGCCACTGTCCACCAGATCAGTTTTGCGGGTTCCGCTTTCAGTCCTGCCTGATCCATCAGGTCCTGCAGGCGTTCCCACCACGTCCGCTGATCGTCGGCGAGTTCCATGATTCCATGGACTTCCGAGGCGCTCAGCGTGCGCAGCATGGACTGTTTGGCGCGGGCACGCTGGGTTGAGCGCAGCTCTTCCTCGATTCGCTCGCGAAGCCGTGTACGATCCCGCAGAAAGATGTCGCTGACGAGAGAATAGACAGCGGAAACACCAAAGATTGCCGCAAAGAATGTGGCAAAAGCGACCAGAGTTGGTCCCATGGCTTGACCCCGGATTCGAGAACGCTGACCGCTTTTCAGCAGGTCATCAGCGTTCGTCGTTCAAAAAGGCCGGGGGAGAGTCGGATGCCCATGGACTCCAGATGCTCCAGGCAGTGTGGTCGAATTCCCGTGCTGACAAAGTGCCCGGAAGCCACACCATCCGCGTTCAGGCCTGTTTGCTTGAACACGAACAGATCGTGCATCGTGATGTTTTCGCCTTCCATGCCGGTGATCTCGGAAATCCGAATCACCTTGCGTGCTCCGCCAGTCAGTCGGGCGGCCTGCACCACGAGGTTGACAGCGGAGGCGATCTGGCGACGAATCACCCAGATCGGCAGATCAAATCCGGCCATGCCCACCATCATTTCCAGTCGGCTGATGGCGTCGCGTGTGTCATTGGCGTGCAGCGTGGTCATACTGCCGTCGTGGCCGGTGTTCATGGCCTGCAGCATGTCCAGTGCCTCCGGACCACGCGATTCACCGACCACAAGTCGATCCGGTCGCATTCGCAGGGTGTTGCGGGCAAGGTCACGACAGGTGATGGCACCCTGACCTTCCACATTCGCCGGACGCGTTTCCATACGCACCACATGGGACTGCTGCAGTCGCAGTTCCGCCGCATCTTCAATCGTGGCAATGCGCTCGTTGTCCGGAATGTATCCCGACATCAGGTTCAGCAGAGTTGTCTTACCGGATCCTGTTCCTCCGGAGATCAGAATGTTCTGGCGGGCTTTGACCGCACCGGCCAGAAATTCCACCATCTCCGGGGCGATCGATTTCTTTGCGATCAGATCTTCTGCCTTCAGTGGCTTGTCCGGAAACCGGCGAATGGACACCAGCGAACCATCCAGTGCCAGGGGAGGAATAATCGCATTCACTCGACTTCCATCGGCCAGTCGTGCGTCCACCATCGGGCTGGTGGCGTCCACACGTCGTCCCACGCGACTGACGATTCGCTGAATAATCTGCAGCAGATGGTCTTCACTGGCGAACGTGACGTCCGATTTCTCCAGTCGTCCCCGCCGCTCACAGAAGATGGTCTTTGGGCCGTTGATCAGGATGTCGCTGATCGATGGATCCCGCAGCAATTGTTCAAGCGGTCCCAGTCCGAAGGTTTCATCCATCACCTCGTTCACCAGCAGATCACGTTCTGCAGAACTCAGCAGCTGATTGCTCTGACGGCACAGGCTTTCCGCAGCGGCGCGGATTTCCGCACGCAGCTCGGTCTCGCTGAGCGATCCGAGGGTCGACAGGTCGAGGCTGGCGATCAGCCTCGCGTGAAACTCACACCGGACGGCATCGTCGAGACGTCGAGGTGTTGGGATACCGGCGGACTCGATGCCGGCAGCAGAGTCACTCAGTCCGGAATTCAGAGATTCTAACGTGCCGCCAGCGGCGAGGGACGCCAAACGTGGATCCATCGAGCTGAACAGCGGAGGAACAACGACCGGGGAAGCAGTCATAGTTGTAATTCCGTGGAAAAGTAAGATTGTCAATTGGCAGACCGAACATCACGCTGCGGCCAGGGGGTCTGCACGGCTGCAGACAGGACTTTCAGGGAAGAAACTCAACCGGGCCTTCTGCAGTTTCCAGTCCGCAGAAGACCCGGTTGACGACCACCTTCCCGCAGTCGTGAAACAAAGTGTGCCGGCGTTCAGAAGGGGGGGGCAGAAAAAGGGGTCAGGAACCAATAGTGCGAAGCACCC
>JALQWE010000726.1 GCA_023258825.1 Planctomycetaceae bacterium
TTGACTCGCGATTCAGACTCCCCCTGGTCCTTCGTGCGATTGACTGGGGCCAGCCGCAGCCCAACAGCCACCACCTTCCCGGTTAATCGCAGAATCTCAGCTTCCATCCGGGTTCGATTGTCCGGGGCATCCAGCGCTTTCTTCGCAAAATCCGCGTCCTGATCGACTACGATTTCGAGCCGTGTGGGGGTGGCCAGAACCAGACCACGTGCCGTTTTCAGTCCTGCCGCAGCGGCCAAACCCGCCGTCCTGATCAATTCTTTCAGCAGCTGAGGACAGTTGGCTTCACTCAATTCCAAAAGCGGGGCAGCGGGTGCTACCGGTGCGGGGGCGACGGCTGGTTCTGGAACATTTGCAATCTGCACAGGCGGGGCGGAAACAGGAGCAGCCACTGGTGCGGGCGACGCAGCAACAACGGCCGGTTCGGACGCCGTCAGTTGTTCAGTGTTTTTTTTTTCGCCCACAGAGCTGTCGCCAGTCGCCACTGGAGTTGGCGTTGCCCCGGCAACTGTTGTACCCGGGCCAGGCCCCGGCAAACTTGCCGCAACTGTTGGTGTGCCAGCGGGAGTGCCTGTTGCGATCGCCGGGAGTTCCGGCAGTCGACCGGACAGCAGGTCACTGAGTGCAGAAAGGTTTTCCAGCAGGCTCAGCTGAACCATTGCCATTTCCAGCACGGTGCGGGCAAACGTGCTGCGAAACATCTGAGACTTACCGTCGGCCAGGATCTGAAAAGCGGCCATGATGGTGTGCATGCCAATCCGCTGCGCCTGGTTCTGCAGTGTTTCACGGTGGCGCGAGGCCACACTGCACAGCGTCAGATTCATTCCACCAGAGGCCGTGACCATCAGGTCGCGGACGTAACCAATGCACTGATCCATCAGTTCGCCAGGTTGAACCCCAGCCACAAAACACAGATCCAGCAGGGAAAGGACTTCCCCCGGGCGATGTTCCACAATCGCGGTGAACAGTTCCAGCAGACGTTCATCTCCGGCGGTACCCAGCATACGGTGGACATCGTCGGCAGTCACCGTGCCATCACTGAACGCCAGCAGTTGATCGAAGAGCGACTGACTGTCGCGCATGGAGCCGCGCGCGCGACGAGACACCAGTTCCAGGGCTTCTTCAGCAACTTCAAAGCCTTCTGCTTTGGCAATCTCGCGCAGCCGATCTGCAATCGATGTTTCGGCAATGCTGGAAAAGTCAAAACGCTGACACCGCGACAGGATCGTGTCGGGTACTTTGTTCGGTTCGGTGGTGCAGAAGACAAACTTGACGTTCGGCGGTGGTTCTTCCAGCGTTTTCAACAATGCATTGAAGGCTTCACGCGTCAGCATGTGCACTTCGTCAATGATGTACACTTTAAACTGGGTCCGCATCGAGCGCACACCCACGTTGGCCCGCAGCGAACGGATGTCGTCAATCCCGCGGTTTGAGGCCCCGTCGATCTCCAGCACGTCGACGTCATTGCCCGCAGAAATTCCGTTACAGATTTCACACTGATTGCAGGGAACCCCGTCCACCACATTCGGACAATTCAACGCCTTGGCCAGAATCCGCGCTGTCGAGGTCTTTCCGACTCCACGCGCCCCTGTGAACATGTACGCATGCGCCACGCGGCCGGCACGAATCGCATTGCGCAGCGCGCGAGCAACGTGCTCCTGCCCCACGACGTCGTCAAAGGCCTGCGGTCGAAAACGACGCGCCAAAACCGTGTAATGTGTTCCCGCTGATGTCACCTGGGTCTCCCGGAGATGTCCGGCGCGATTGAATTGCTAACCAACTGTCACACGGTCCCTGTTAAACCCCTGATGGCGTCCGCCGCACCCGCGAACGGAATTGCCACAAGGCTTTCGAACGGCCCTGCCCATCCACCACGTCACACTGAAGCAAACCAGCAAGTCACCGGGCAGATCGTTCCCGAGCTCATTTCGGGAAGCCATCCGTCGTTGCATTCTAGTCGGATTCCGCGGCGGGTTCCATCGACCCGGATGCCAGCATTCCCGGATCACCGAAGACAACGGCCGAACGAACGCCGACCGGGGCCACTTCGAGCCCCCCTTGTCGCTGCCGACAGAGGCCCACGCGTCATGCCGAGGCCGCTCCCCGCTATTCCGTTCCTCCCACTTCATTCATGTTCAGCTGCTTCATCTTGCGGTACAGATTGGCCCGGTGCAACTGCAGCAATTCCGCCGCGTTTGTCATGTTGCCGCCCACCTGACGGACACTCCGGCGAATAAAATCCCGCTGAAATTCGCGAGTCGCCTCTTCCAGACCCAGGTCAAGAGCCGGTCGTTTGGCCGA
>JALQWE010000727.1 GCA_023258825.1 Planctomycetaceae bacterium
TCAGAGAGCACCGTTCGAAATTCCAAAACCGTTACATGTCAAGAGGTTAGGGAAGTTCCCGTGCCATTCGGGTCAGGTCTCTTTTCCGGGCCTATTCCACCAGTCGCACAGGCGACACACGGGGTTCCAGCGGAATGCGATCACGCACAGTGATGGTCGCATTCCCGGAACTGGATAAACTTCCCACCACAATAGAGAAATTGTATGTGCCGTTTCCGCTGATTTTCAGCTGAGCCCATTTTGCGTAAATTCGGCCTGAAATACCACCGGGAAATGGAGCACCGTCATTGATGTTGATCGCCTGCGCATTGAAGCGACGCTGATAGTAGACCATATCCTGAAATACCGCGATACCGGGGGCCCCAGTATAATCATAGGCCGGGTTGTTGATGTCGATGGGTGTCATTGTCACCAATGCACCGTTCATGGTGACTCCGCCAAATCGTGTCTGCTGAACTCCGAATGGCGGCGTGTTGCTGGATGCACTCAAATCCGACTGGTCGCTACCACCAGTTACCGGATCCCAGGTTGATCCGGTGTTGTAGAACATGACGCCCTGGGCAACGACCTTGCCGCCAGTGATCGTCAACACATTACCACCTCCGTTCGTGTTTCGCAGCACATAGATTCCTTCTTTGAGCACGACGTTCCCACCGGTGATGCTGACACTGTCGTAAATCCCGGGATACAGAGTCGTCACTCCCGTTGCAGAGTTGTGGTTGTTTGGCGAGACCAGATTGCGCGGGGTACCCGTCGAGATCGTCACTCTTCCCAGTTGCCGATTGATAACACCTGTGTTCGTTGTTGGAATTGGCAGCAAAGTTGACGTGTGATCATGAAATGGGTCATCCACTGGATCGTTCATGCCCGCGTGCAGTTCTCCTACCACGGGCGCCACATAGTTTGCGGCATCGTCCACTCCGCCAGCGACATACAGTTCTGTGGCCTGCAACATGGTCCCGCTGCCGCCCACGGTGACAGATGCCTGCCCTGACGAAATCAGCCCTACAGTCGCTCCATACTCATTTTCTCCCACGCGGTTGGAGTAGACAATTACTGCTGAATCCACAGTGAGTTTTGCATTGCTTCCGGACACACCGAGCCCCGGATTTCCCAGA
This sequence comes from Planctomycetaceae bacterium, assembly GCA_023258825.1. Classification (GTDB taxonomy): domain Bacteria; phylum Planctomycetota; class Planctomycetia; order Planctomycetales; family Planctomycetaceae; genus SXXK01. Next base: position 1,119 of record JALQWE010000727.1, read on the forward strand.
GGGTCCAGCACCACAACTCCCGCATTCCGCGGTATGCTGCGGTAACCGGCCACCGCTCGCGCCGTTGAACTGAAGTGCGACGTTCCGGTGCCGGCAATCTGAATGAAATGTGTATCGAGAGGATGACTCACCAGGACCTCCACATAAGCAGAATTGCCATTGAATGGACCACTCAACGGAGGATGATGCACCGCCACCTGACTGCTCGAAGTCGTTTTGTCGTCCCGCGGCAGTCCATTCAGTCCATAGGCCACGGTTTCTCCATAGGCCTGTAGAGAGTCATGCGGTGCACCTCGTTTGAAGGCGATCGCAACACTCCGTGCGGTGGCATCGGCAACACTCTGAGCCCGCTCATGACTGGCCAGCAGCAGACCACCGTCCACCGTCAGACCGATCAGTCCAATCAGCAGTGGCAGCAGCAGTGCGACCAACAGCAGTACATAACCCGCTCGCCCCTCTTGTCTTCTGTCCTCTGATGCCGGTCTGTACTGTTTCATAAATCGCTCCAACGCTCGCGGTTACGATCTGTCCTTCTCCGCCATTGCAGAATCAACGTCCCGGAAAAAACTCAATCTGAGGGTCCCCGGAAATTTTCGATGTGTCTTCCGCAGCCACGCTAATTGGCGACCACCATCCGGGATTCACTACTGAAACTAGCCGGCGTCAGTCGTAAAAACGACACGATATGAGTGCTGTTGAGGGTGACTTTCACAGTGACCAGATTGCCCGGTGCATTGATGGGGCGGAGTGGTGCCGTGGCTTGCCACGTCACCTCCACATCGACATGAGACGGATCGATGGCTGCAGCCTGCATAATCGGGTCGATTCGATCATGAATCGCTGAGACCGCCAGTTGTCCGTTCCACGGCCCCTTTTCAGTAGCGTCAGAGCCATGCACCGCAGCCATGCGTGCGCCAATCCGCGCAGCTTCGTGACATAACCCGGCACGCTGAATGGCGACCCCCAGATCAATCGCGCCAAAAACGATCAACAGCAGCACAGGAAGCAGGACCGCCGCTTCCACAACCGCCGTTCCCGCACGGCTGGCGTTGTTCCGATGTGCCCGTCTGTACTGTCTCCTCATAGCAACCTCCGAATCAGTTTTCGCGCCACGCCAGTATTTCACAAGCGGGGAGTTCACAGTACGCGACAGCATGGACACCGAATACTGACCACTCA
>JALQWE010000728.1 GCA_023258825.1 Planctomycetaceae bacterium
ACATTCACAGCAAACACGTCCTGAATATCACGGGCCCACACCATCGGAAAGGACTGGCCGTTACGACGAAACGTCACCGCATAAATCGCATGCAGCCGTTCGTCACGCTGCGCCAGTGATGCCCGGTCAATAAACCAACCCTGATCCAGCACATTCCCGGTCGGCTCGCAGGCACCCGTGAAGTGCCAACCCTGATCCCAGATCTCCACCCACGTATGGTTGCCACTTCGGTCCGACCAGAGCGGTGTGCCCACCAGTCGGGCCGGAACTCCTACAGCTCGGCAGGCATCAACCAGCAGGATCGACAAACCAGTGCAGGATGCCAGGCCGGATTCCATACTCTCCAGGGGACTCTGGTCCGCTTTTTTTCGCCCGGTGGAATAACGCACGTTGACCATCGGGAACACCTGATTGTTCAACAACGCCGCAGCTTCCGACGGAGTCTTAGCGTCCTTCACCAACGGTGCAAACTTTTCCAGAAACTCCGCACGCCAGCGATCACGACGCTCATTCACACTGGCGTAAGGCAACAGACTGTCAAAGACAATCTCTTCCGGAAGTGTGGCCGCCCACGGAGATTTCTGCAGAGCTGTCCAGGTCAATCGGCTGTTCTCAATCAGGAATTCAGCGGTCAACGCCGTCAGATCCCGATCCGGCATATTTTCAATCAGAAACCGCATCCCCGCACGCTGATCGTCAGGCACCCCGCTCAACGCCTGCTCCAACTGCGGCCGATTCGCTCCTGCTCGTTCCAGTGCCTGCTGCAACGCCACGTCGTCGGCGGCATGCGTCTGAGCACAGAAGACCGTCAGCACAACAGCAACAAGCAGTCGCCACACCATGAATAACCCCACAACCGGATGATGGACTCAAGCAGAAATTTTTTTCGCTGCAGGGCTGAGTCTCCCCAGGCCCACAGTCAGCAGCCATCGGATCACGCCGCACCACGCTGCGACTTCATAGCCCCCGACCGACTTCGGCAACTTGTACCCCTGCTGACGGCAAATCTCAAGCGCTGCGAGCCGACTGCGATTGATCAGGTGCAGCCGCGGCACACCAAATCCACCTCGCCTCTCACACATCCCCGCCCCTGACCGGAACTCCACACACCCAAAGACGCAGTGCTCGAGGCATCGACGCCGGACAGACCACACAACATCGCTTCTCTGAGAACTTTCACGGACGATCGTCGGTGGGTTTCCGCATCGTTTGGTCCCGTTTATACTGAACTCAGGAGCAAGCTCACAAAAAAGTCAGCCCCACACAATCACAGCGTAATCACTTCACAAACAGATTCAGGCAGACTCAGACCGGCGGCTGAGCCACCTGAAAGACAGAACGGTTCCCGGCTATGGCACGCATCGCAATTCTCGGCGCCACAGGATACACAGCGCTGGAACTCTTTCGCATCCTCGCACGACATCCCGGCGTCACGGTGGTGGCCGCCACAACACGCCAGGAAAACCGGCCTTCGATTTCTTCCATTCATCCTTCACTGACCGGCCTGTTCGATCTGCGCTGTGAAAACCTGACTCCCGAACAGGTGGGAGCGCAGTGCGACATCGCATTCTGCTGTCTGCCTCACACCGCCAGCATGGAAGCCGTGCCACAACTGCTGCAGGCCGGTTGCCGCGTGGTCGATCTCAGTGCCGACTACCGCCTGCGCGATCCGCAGGTCTATCAGCAATGGTACGAACATCCGCATACAGATGTCGCGCGGCTGAACACGGCGGTCTATGGCCTGCCCGAACTGTTCGGTGAACGCATCCCGGCCGCCAGTCTGGTGGCCAACCCGGGCTGCTACACCAGCACGTCCATCCTCGCCCTTGCGCCACTGATTGCCGCCGACCTGATTGAACCCACCGGGATCATTATCGATGCCAAAAGCGGCATCAGCGGGGCCGGACGCACCCCCAAATTGTCCAATCTGTTTTCTGAATGCAATGAAAACGTCACCGCCTACAGCATCGGGAATCACCGACACACCCCGGAAATCGAACAGGTGCTGACAGACATCGGATCAACAGCCGTGCAGGTGGCTTTCAACCCACATCTGATGCCCATGGACCGCGGCATCTTCTGTTCCATCTATCCCCGCCTCAAAAAGCCGGCCACGCGTGCCGAACTGCTGCAGGTGTTTCAGAACTACTACGCCGGACAGCCGTTCATGCGCGTCGTTGATCACATGCCTGCCACAAAAGATGTGTCGGGCACCAATTTCTGCGACCTCACCGTCCGTTTCAATCGTGATCAGCTGGTGGTGTTTGCTGCCATCGACAACCTGATCAAAGGCGCC
>JALQWE010000729.1 GCA_023258825.1 Planctomycetaceae bacterium
AATCAGATTGGTTTTTGCTTGACTGGGGACAAGTGCTTATCCGCTAACGTGGCACGTAGAACGCAGGGGGCACGTTTCGTCGGAGCGAAACGCGACTCTTCCCGGGCTGACTGCCCCTTCGCCATCCCAGCCGCGGCGTGCCGTTACTTCCCAGCACATCACAAACACCGGAAGGCAGATCTGATTCCGCGATTCCACGGCGCAGTACGTGGTTGATCCGGACCACCCGGGACAATGTTCCGGGTGGTCCGTAATCTCGCAGTGATCAGTGAATGTCCAGGACTCTCGGGCCCAGCACTTCGAATTTCGGCTGGATTCCCAGTCCGGGACGCTGGCTGGCTTCCATCAGCCCGTCCACTCGCTGCGGTGCATTGTGGGCCGTGCTGACCGTGACGTAGCTGTTGAAGTCTGTGCTGGTGAACCGGAATTCTTCAGGAGTGCTGTGGGCAAGATGGGCGATGGCTGCCGTGGTGATGTCTCCGCCCCAGCTGTCTTCCAGCGTCATCGCGATGCCCATGCTGACACAGAGGTCTCGTACCTGTTTCGTGCGCGTCAGTCCGCCGAGCTTGCTGATCTTCAGATTGACCACATCCATCGCTCTGTCAGCCCGAGCCCGTAACAACATCTCCAGGCCGTCGACGTTTTCATCCAGAACGAAGGGATGGTCGGTCATTCTGCGAACCGCCAGGCATTCGTCATAGGTCAGACACGGTTGTTCGATGTAGACATCCAGATCTTTGACGGCCCGGACGACTCTGACGGCTTCGTGCTGAGTCCAGCCGGTATTGGCATCAGCCACCAGGCGGTCCGTCGGAAGCAGCATGGCTCGGACAGCGTGAATCCGCGCGATGTCCGTATCAGGATCTCCGCCGACTTTCAGTTGAAACCGGGTGTAGCCCTGCGCCCGGTAAGCGGCGACCTTCTTCGCCATTTCCTCCGGGGCTTCCTGCGAAATGGCACGATACAGTCGCACGCTGTCGCCGAAACGGCCACCCATCAGGACGCAGACCGGAAGACCACAGGCCTGGCCCAGAATGTCCCAGCAGGCGATGTCGATGCCCGACTTCACATAGGGATGTCCCTTCAGGGCGGCATCCATCCGGTGATTCAGCTGCATCAGCGCCCGGGGATCCCAGCCCAGCAGATGTGGTGCCAGTTCACGAACGCCGGCACGCACACCGTCTGCATAGGCGGGAAGGTAAAACGGGCCGAGTGGACAGACTTCTCCGTACCCTGTGATTCCGCACTCTGTTTCCACACCGATGATCGTACTGTCAAACACCGTGACAGATTTGCCGCCGGACCATTTGTAAGAACCCTCGGTCAGCGGCAGTTCCACGCGATGGGCAAAAATTCGACGAATCTTCATGCAATTCTGTTTCTGAAAAAACTGGACAACAATTGGTGCGGAAGGACTTAACGGGACGCGACCCGAACTTCCAGCCATTGCAGGAAACGGTCGGGCACATCAATCTGACAGGCCTGCTGAAGTCCGCGCCAGCCGGGGACGGCGTTGACTTCGATGATTTGCGCCTGTCCCTGCTCATCATACATTAAATCCACGCCGGCAAATACGGTTCCGGTGACTCGGGCCGCTTCGATCGCAAGTTTGAGTTCACTGGTGGTGGGTTCGTGCGGAAGTCCGGTGCCCCGGCAGGAAATATTCGCGCGGAAGTCCCCGTCCGCGGGAATGCGTTTCATAGAACCCAGCAGCTGCCCATCCAGCAGCAGCAACCGCAGATCATACCGCGGGCCATTCAGAAACTTCTGCAGGTAAAGAACGGCGCCGATGCGTTCCAGCGTCCGAAAGACTCGCATCGCGATTTCCGCATCGGTCACGCGAACAATCCCGCGTCCCTCCGCGCCAAAGAGTGGTTTGACGACCACATCGCGTCCCAGCTGTTCCCACTGTTCGATGGCGGCATCGGCCGATTCACACACGGCAGTGTCGGGGACCGGCAGTCCGGCAAGAGCCAGTTTCTGCGTGGTCAGGTACTTGTCGACCGCACATTCCAGCGCTCGGGGGGGATTGAGAACGCAGACTCCAGCGGCTTCCGCTCCCGCCAGCAGATCCATGCGGGCCACGACCTGTTCCAGTGATCCGGGCGGCATGGTGCGCACAATCACGGCATCCAGTGACGCCAGGGGAATTCCTTCGCTTGAAAGCTGCACCTGCCCCCCACGCACCTCAGCCACGATCGTCTGGAACGACAGGATGTGCACAGCGTGCCGACCCAGCAGCACCTGATGGACGAACTGAAAAAGATCCACCGTGTGGTCGGCAAGGCGATGCC
>JALQWE010000730.1:0-1998 GCA_023258825.1 Planctomycetaceae bacterium
GTGGCCGGCCCGCTGGGCGGCATGGCGGTCAAGGCGATCGCCGACAAGCTGGGCGTGGCCGACACCGTCGAAGCGGTGACAGCGGCCACTCTTTCACAGTGCCTTTTATCGTATACATTGTGATTGTGTACCTCGCGTTCGATGTGTATCCAACCGTATTGAGCATCGAATACAACCAGGCACCACAGCGGCTTGTATCCCTTAGTCTCAATTCCACGATAATCGTGGCAACAGTTTTGTCGCTGCTTAGCCTTGTTCTATATTGACATACTCACAGCAAGAGCTTACAATTTCAACTTCCTCTTTGCCGCACTCAGTGCTCAACAGGACACTTGCCAATGAAAAAGCGCGAACAATAGGCTAAACCGGAGTTGCCGTTCACGGTTTCACACATGGCAAGTTGACTGGCGGCAACCCGGTTAGCCTGGTCGTTCGCTGCAAACACATCATCCCCTCAGGTTCCTCGTTGCGTGATCGTGTGCAAATTCTCACCTGTCAGCACTGTCGCACCACCGTTGCGGTAGACTCGGATTTTATTTGCCCAAGTTGCCGCAAGCCAACAACGAACGTCCCGTTGCCAATAGTTGAAGAAACGCTGGTGCCGTTTGTTTCCATCGCAAGCTATCGCTCCGACACTATCATGAATCGAGTTTTCATGATTGCGTCATTCATTTGTGCGAGCATGCAGATTGTTTCACTAATCCGTCATGCGGTTACACATCACGTGGCTGTCCCGGGTGGAAACCCGCTCGAACATTTGGCTGGTTTCGCTGAGTTCTTCGTTACCGTTTCAATTGCCCTTCCCCTCCAGGTTCTTGGAAGTGCGTTTGGCCTTGGGGCTGGAAATTTGAAGTTATCCTGCATAGTCTGCAACATCGTATGCTGTGTTCTCTGCATCCTGATTTCTCTGCTCGTCTGACGCTGATCCAATGCAGCGAACAAAGCGATGCACGCCGAGTTGCGGTGGTTCGTTTTCACACTTAACAGCGTCTCTCGCGGCAACCGGCTGATCCTGGTCGTTCTGCCAACAGCCGTCGTTCCCCCGCGAATCCCGCACGCGTCACACGCCTCCCCATCCTGTCGCTTCCAGTCACAAAAGAATCTCCACGTTTCGCGAGTCGGTGGATGACGACCTCACGTTCTGCCACGAGCGGGGCGAGGATCCGAACAATCCGTTCCCGGGGCAGTTCGTGACCAGAATTCTCCCTGAACTGCACCGGCAGGTCCACGTGGCCGCGGTGGTTGCCGGCAAGAGCCTGAATGCCTGGGTGACCGAGCAGCTGCAGAATGCCGTGCAGCGCGTCGGTGTCATCACGGCGAAAGGCAGGAAGGCCGCCGCGAAACCCAGGGCCGTAAAAAAGGTCGCCAAACGCAGGAAGCACATCGAGCCGCACGCGTAACCTCAGTCAGCGTACGATTCCCGGCCGCTGGCGATCCACGGGGAATCGTGGACACCCATAATCCGGTCTCTGCAGCCACCCGCCTCAAACCTGCTCCCGAAAACCCATTCGATCAGTCATCCCCCGATCCCATGGCTTGACATGCCGGTACGAAATCGACTGTGACTCCGGCTGAAACTCAGTGCTGGTTTCGTTCACCCAACCTGAGCCACATCTCAGTCCGATGCCGCAGCAATCCGTTGCAGCTGGCCGTCATGTATGAGACATCAGGATTGACACCCCCGGATTTGACCGCGAAACTGCGTGGAAATCTGCCGTAGCTACGCGGTTGAATCTCCGTTCGGCCGTTCCATAAGGTTGGCTGATGGCGATCGCATTCCAGTGGAGAAGCGGCGAATGAACGAACACGAAGAGTCATTCATCACTGCCTTTATCGCCAGGGAGAAGCAGGACAGGTATCGATTCCTGCTCGGCCACAACGACCCCAAACGGCGAATGGAATGTCTCGGCCGACTCAATCACTGCCGCGACCTGAACGAGAAATTTGTCACCTGGCTGCCTCGCAATCCTCGCTCAATGACTCGGAACGCAGAGATCG
>JALQWE010000730.1:2008-2286 GCA_023258825.1 Planctomycetaceae bacterium
GGCCAGACGATTCCTTTGCTCGAGGCAATGGACCAGACAACGGCTGTCGGCTGGGGCACCATCATTTCCTGTGTTCCCGGCAAATTGGCCTACTACTTTGATGAGGAAGGAGAAAGGCGAGCAATACTCGAACGGAAATCGTGAACTGACGCTGACCCACGGCCAAACAAGTCGGTCAACTCAAGCGGCGGATCAGGCGTGTTTGGAGATCGAGGTCACCTGGCCACCTCGAGGTGACCTTTGGTATTCGCCGGCAACCGGATGGAGCACGCTGATAT
>JALQWE010000072.1 GCA_023258825.1 Planctomycetaceae bacterium
CCTTCAAAGGTCACGAGCGTTCAGTTCCGATAAAGCGTAAAAACTCTGCGAATGTTTGTCAAGGTGCCTGGCACCTGCAATATGAAGGTGGGGTATTTCTTGCTCCCAATTTCGCTCACTTGCTGCTATTTCAGCAGGAGCCGCTTCAACGCTGCGATTGAATAGGCGAGACTTACGATTGGGGGTGCAAGGGGACGGCTGAAGAAAAGTCTTTGGCGTAGCCTTTTGCGACTGCGTCTCCGGGGGCACAAGCGAATGGCGACCACGATTTCTGTGCAGAGAGATGTGCAGGCGGATCAGAAACAGCAGGCGCGTGAGCTTCGTCAGCAGCTTTCCTCCCAGGGGACTCTGGTCGTCAATCTCGTGGCTTCACCGGGCGCTGGTAAAACCAGCCTGCTGCAGGCGATTGGGCGATTCTGGAAAGACAAGTATCGTCTTGGGACACTGGTTGGTGATCTGGCGACGGAGCGCGATGCGGAGCGACTGCGACCGTTCATGCCAACGGAGCAGCTCACGACAGGTGGTGCCTGTCATCTGGAAGTTCCACTCGTGCGCCGCGGACTTGAAAAGCTTCCCACTCCTCTTGATTTCCTGTTCATTGAGAACATCGGAAATCTTGTCTGTCCTGCCTCACATGATCTGGGCGAGCACATCCGTATCGTCGTCCTCAGTACCACGGAGGGCGACGATAAACCGGCCAAGTACCCGAAAATGTTTCGCACCAGTCAGGCACTGATTATCAGCAAGACGGATCTGCTTCCATGGGTCCCGTTTTCAATTGAGAACGCGATTCGCGATGCGCAGCTGATTCAGCCGGAGCTGAAGACATTTGCGCTGAGCGCACTCCGGGATGAAGGAATCGAGGATTGCTGCCGATATCTCGAATCAGAGCGGAAATCTTTGCTGCAGCAACGTGCAATCGAACTGGACGACAATACTGACCAGCAGGCTTACTGAGTGTCGAGTCGTCCGCTATGCAATGCCAGCATTCTTCCCTCGGAATCAATCTGACCGGATTCGTACAGGGACGGGGAATCCGCCCCGCGGTGGCAGAACTGGCAGGAACATTGCAGCTTTCCGGGGCTGTCTGGAACACGTCTCATGGTGTTTCCATACATGTCATGGGAACGGATGTCGCCGTTGTTGAATTTCTGAATCGACTGGATGATTTGCTGGGGGAATTCGGTAGTTGTCAGCGGCATTCCACAGTGGACATGCCCGTAGTCAACGCGGAAGGTTTTCGAATCCTACCAGCCTCAGAGACCTCCGCGGCAGTCGGGGCAGAACAAACTCCCCGTCAATCGACAGTGCCCGGCAGTCTCTCTGTCATGTCGGCACTGGTTCCTCCGGATACGGTCATTTGTGCCGCGTGCCTGAAGGAGCTGACCGATCCAATGGATCGCCGATCTGGCTGGGCAATGAATGGATGTCGGGCATGTGGGCCACGCTACAGCATACTGCAGGGGATGCCGTGGGAGCGGAACTCAACGGCAATGGCGGAATGGCCGATCTGCATGCAATGTGCCAGCGAGTATCACGGTACAGGCAGATCGCGGGGCCATTCGCAGGCAATTTCCTGCCCCAACTGTGGTCCTCAGGTTCAGCATCTGTTTCAACACCAGCCCTGGAAACGCCTTTCGGATCATCTTCGTACCGGTCAATTGCTGCTGTTGAAAGGGATTGGTGGTTATCAGTTACTTTGTGATGCTGCAAATGAACTGGCTGTCCGGAAAATCAGAAGTCTGAAACAGCGTCCATCCAAGCCGCTGGCAGTCATGGTGCCATCAGAACACTGGCTCGACAGCACTGTCTCCGAAATTGAGCGGCGTTTGCTGAAATCACGGGATAACTCCATCGTCGTTTTGAAGGGCACAGCGGGCCTGCACCTTGCGGACTCAGTAACGGCAGGCATGGCAACCGTGGGTGTACTACTACCATCTTCGGGCATGCATTTCCTGTTGCTCCAGGAACTGATGGGGCCGATGGTTGTGACCAGCGCCAACGACGAATCAGACCCGATCATTTATCGCGACGAAGAAGTACATGGCCTGCTGCAAAACACTGATATCCACCTTCTGAGTCACCAGCGGCAGATCCTCCGCCCTGTGGATGACAGCGTTGTGCGTGTGATCCATGACGAGCCTGTCACGATCCGAGCTGGTCGCGGACTCACTCCCATGTCCCTGCCCCTGCATTGTCCACAACAAATCCTGGCGGTCGGTGGTCAGCAGAAGGTTTCGGTGTCACTGTGCAACGGTTGGCAAGCTATCATGGGGCCCCACATAGGCAGTCTGGAGACACTCGCCGGGCGTCAGCGATTTATGGAACACGTCCACGACCTGATGACGCTTTACCGGATGCAGCCCGCACTGATTGTGCACGACGCCCACCCGGATTATTTCACGTCACACTGGGCCGGTCAGCAATCCTGCGACACGATGGCTGTGCAACACCACCATGCCCACGTGGTCACCGGAATGCTGGAACACAATCTCACGGATCCGGTTCTGGGAATCGCCTTTGATGGGTCCGGATACGGCCCGGACGGGACCATCTGGGGAGGAGAATTTCTGCTTGCGGATCGATTGAGTGCTCAACGTGCTGGATGCCTGCGGCCATTCGGACTGGTCGGTGGTGACGCTGCTATTCGGCAACCGTGGAGAATTGCCGTGGCACTACTGGCGGACACCTTTCCGGACATGAGTTCGGAGGAATTGAGCACTCTGGTGTGTGGTCACCATCACGCGGCCTTCTCTGGCCGACAACGTGACACTCGTCAGGATGTACGCAATGTGCAGGCACTTCTCCGATCCGGGATTGCAGTCCAATGCACAAGCATGGGGCGACTCTTTGACGGCATCGCGTGCCTCGTTCTGGGAACCATGACAGCAGATTTCGAGGGATCACCAGCCATGCTGCTTGAGGATGCCGCATGGAATTCGGCGACATCTCCCGGGCAGACGCACGCTGTGCATACGCATTCTCCCAGGACATCGCCTCCATCTTTTATCATTCAGAATTCGGCGGCGGGATCAGGCGAACTTCGTCATGCAGACTGGCGTCCGATCATCCGTTACCTCGTGGCTGCCCGGCGAAGTGGAGTCGATTCCTGTGAACTCGCCTGGCTGTTCCACCGAGCTGTTGCGGATCTGGTGAGTGGGTTTGCTGCCTGCGTGCCTGATCGAGTGGTCGTCCTGAGCGGCGGCTGTTTTCAGAATCGCCTGCTGTGCGAAATGGTCCTGCAGGATTCTGGCTGTTCTGCACGCACACTGAAGATGCCCGGCCGGCTTCCACCGAATGACGGTGGGCTCTCTGCTGGCCAATTGGCAATTGCCGTTGCGAGGCTGAATGATCAGGGATGAGAGTACGCGCTGGAAGTGGGCCGCACGTCAGCACGGCAGAATGCCGATGTACTGGCTTTGCTAGGAAACATCTGGCAACCCAACTTCGCCTTCGGCCAGGTCATTTCAAGGCACGCCTCTACGTCAGCCGAGCGTCATTTTCGGCGGTCAGAAGTAAGGAATGTCAGCGCCCATCGAGAGCAGCGGAAAGGGGCTCGGAAAACAAAGTTTCCGAGCCCCTGATGGTCTACGCAACTCGCTGAGTACGTCAGGAAATCAATCCCACGAGGGACGTGTTTCCTAGTGCCCCGAAAACGTCGCACACCTGGTCGACATTTAGCGAGTGGTTTGTTTGGATCAGGCAGAGAAGCTGCTTCCGCAGCCACAGGATTTTACCGCGTTCGGGTTCTTGAATGTGAATCCGCGGCGGGACAGATCGGTGTAGAAATCGATCTCTGTGCCGTCAAGGTAGAGATCACTTTTCTTGTCCACCACGACGCCAACACCGTGGTGTTCTTCCATGAAGTCGTTTGACGCATCGTAGGAACTGGTGAAGTCGAATGAATACTGAAATCCACTGCAACCACCGCCAACGACACCCACGCGAACGTACTTCAGTTCAGGCCGATTCTGTTCTGAAATCACTCGCTTAATTTCGTTGGCAGCCTTTTCCGTCAAAATGACTGACATTGCAATTCTCCAAATACTGCTGAACAGGAAGGTCCCGACCCGCCTCGGAAACACCGATGGCGGGCCAATGTAAGCGGCCAGGGAATCCAATACAGATTCACGGCCGTTTGATTCACAAAGCTATCGTCTGCACCGTCGCTGACCGTCCTCGAAACGCCTTTGAGAACGATCAGGGGAAAATCAACCGTTGCCTGAACCATCAGTACGGCTGCCAAGCTTTACTCAGGTGCACTGCTCGATTATCGGCAGTTCAACCCCCTGGCTTGTCAGCCACCAACGCATCCCGACACGATTCATAGTCTACAGCAACCACATCCGCTTTTTTCTGCGGGATTCTACGAACTTTACGCATGAAAACAGCGTTTTCACAGTAAAAAAGCATCAATTCCGAAGAATCGTTGGGTAGCCCGAAGTGAATCCAGGCCCCCGCCTTCCAATTATTTCCATGCAATCATCGTGGCAGACAGGGCCAGTGCCCAGGCGGCCAGACCCCAAATTTCCCCACAATAGTCTTCACTTTGCACCGCTTCCTGACCATCGCCTGATGTACCGATCGCGCCGAAACTGATCCCTCAGCCGCAACCCCACGCTCAACGCAATTAGTAGACATGATTGTCTTCATTTTAGGGATCTTTCCAGAGGCCGTTTGGGCCCTGAACAGTCTTCCCGGCACATTCTGAATTATCCGACACGGCGAAGCATCAGGTCTGTCATCCGCATCGCCTTTGGAAATCCCGCCACCCGCGAATTTAGTCGCCGTTCGCAGAACCGGACTGTCGCGCACGATGCCACTTCAAGTACCTTTCGAGTCCGATGATAACTCTGTTATTCCAAATTTCCCTGATGTTTTTCGCTTCCTTCCGCAGGCATTCATGGGTGTCATGCGTCTGGTCGGCTAGAATACCAGCAATCCACAAGTTGAGGCATTGCTGTCGCAGACTTCGACCGGTGGAGACAACAAGGCCTACTGGCAACCGAGGGCATCATGAATAAATTTCGCGTGTTTTGTTTTCTGTTTGTCGGAACGCTGATCGCTGCGATTCCGGGGTGCAATGAAGGTCCCACGAACGGGCGTTCGGTCGAGAAGTCTCCCGACGGTGCAGTGGAAATTCTGGCTGTGACCAGCGATGGCCAAATCGAGCATCGTGAGGGGCGTTTCCTCGATCAGGTTCGGCGAAGCGATTCAAAACTGATTGTGGTGGACTTCTGGGCCTCCTGGTGTGGTCCCTGTCGCAAGTTGGCTCCGATCCTGGAAGATCTCAAACAGGACTGGGGTGACAAGATTGAAGTGATCAAGCTGGATGTTGATACGAATCCGGCGATTGCTCAGCATCTGCAGGTGAGCAGCATCCCGGACGTGCGTATCTTCCGCTCAGGAACCCAGATTGATGGCTTCGTGGGACTGGCACCGAAAGAAGAAATTGACTCCATTCTGAAGAGGCACGAATGACCTCGACCGGGACAGGCGATAGTCCGGCCGAGAGCCGGGAAAAGCCTGCCAGGTGCAGCAAAGTACGCACTGCCACGCGTTGGCTGGGATTTCGCGTCGGGGCACTGTTGCTGGGCTGTCTGCCACTGCTGATGACCGAACTCTTCTGCCGTATGGCTGGCTGGGGGCAGGTCGATTTTTCTGTCGACCCGTTCGTCGGCTTTGCCTCGCTGCAGCCATTGTTTCAGCGATCCGCCGATGGGCTGATCTACCAGACGTCCCAGACACGCCTTGGCTTTTTTCGCAGTGATTCATTCGCGGCACAGAAGCCGGCCGATGAGTTTCGAATCTTTGTTTTCGGCGGGTCGACAGTTCAGGGAAATCCGTTTTCGATCGAAACCAGTTTTCCGGAATTCCTGCGGCTGACTCTGCAATCGATGGATCCCACTCGTCGCTGGGAGGTTGTGAACTGTGGCGGGGTGTCCTATGCCACGTATCGCCTGCTTCCAGTGATGGAAGAATGCCTGCAGTATCAGCCGGATCTTTTTATCTTCTGTGAAGGGCAGAATGAGTTTCTGGAGGATGTGACTTATTCTGACTCACGACGACTGAGTCCGATCGTCGCCCCCATGGTTTCCGCAGCCGGTCACCTGCAAGTCGTGCGAGCGATTGTCAATGCGTGTGTGCCAGCTCCTGAAAGCGGCGTCCCCATGAAGGACCGGCCAACGCTCAGCACAGAGGTCCGGACATTGCTCGATCAATCCGGTGGTCTGGAGCACTTTCAACGGGATGATGGTCACGCGAAACAGGTCGTTCGCCACTTTCAATACAATCTTGAACGCATGATCGGTCTGTGTCGTCATGAAGATGTGCCGCTTCTGCTGATTCAGCCACCTGTCAATCTGTGTGACTGTCCTCCCTTCAAGTCGGCGTTTGCAGCAGAAACTCCACCGGATGTGCAGCAGCGGACACTGCAGTCTCTGCAGCAGGCGTCAGCCCTGTCTGCCTCGCAGCCACAGCAAGCCCTGACGATGCTGCAAAAGGTCGTGAGTGAAGAGCCGCGGTTTGCGATGGGGTGGTATGAGCTGGGCCAGTTGCAGTTGACACTGGGAGATCACCAGGCAGCTCTGCAATCCTTGCAGCGAGCTGTGGATGAAGACATCTGTCCGCTGCGCATGACAACACCACTGCGACGCGCCATGCAGCAGGTGGTCAGTCGTCTGCAGGTCCCCTTTCTGAATGCGCACGATCTGCTTGCGCAGCGGTGCATCGGAGGGATTGTGGGTGAGCAGGTACTGGTTGATCACGTGCATCCATCCTTCCGGGGACATGAAGACATCGCGATCGCGATTGCCGCATGGATGGCTCGGGAAGGATTTGTGCACAGTCAGACATCCGACTGGCAGGAGCCCGCGAGGAAAATCTGTCGTGACACAGTGCAGTCGCTGGATGACTCTTACTTTCTCAGGGGTCGACGGGCGCTGCGAGCACTGCAGCAGTGGGCCGCAGGTCGGGCACTGGAACCCGATCTTGCAGAACCCGAGCCCGCATCGGCAAATGATAAAGACGTGCCCCGGTGACAATCCCGTGGGTGATCAAATCTGCGGCGGGGCAGGGTGTAGCGACGCGCCCCTGACGAACGCTGCTGCGTGATCTTTGAGTAGGTTGCTCGCTTCGGGCATTTCCGGAGGTTCGGGGAAGTGCTTTCTGCCAATTCCGATCTGGAAAATCGTGAGCGCAGTTCGCAGGACAATCAGCAGGTCGTATCGCAGTGAACGGTGTCGGACGTACACCAATTCCAGTGCCAGTTTGACCGGCAACAGCTCCCGGACATAAGCCGCTTCGGGATCGTTCTGATCGACCATTGAATTCCCGTGCGTGTAGTTGTAGAGACTTCCCGGGCTGGCAAGTCCCGGGCGAACGCTGAGTGTTTCCATGCCAAGCGGTCCGAAATGCTGCTGAACAATCCGGGGATCCTCCGGTCGTGGCCCGACGACGGACATCTCACCCCGGACAACATTCCAGAGTTGCGGAAGTTCATCGATCTTCATAGCGCGCAGGATTCTTCCCAGCGCGAAGACACGAGGATCCGCGGAAGCAGTGATCACACTCCCGGGGCGAGTCGCCACGTGCATGGTTCGGAACTTGTACATGACAAATTCATGGCCACCAACACCAACACGTCGTGCTCGGTACAGGGCAGGTCCGGCGCTGCACAGTCGCACACCGATCACTGAACTCACCAGCAGAGGGGAGAGCAGGATGAGTGCAATCAGGGCGGACAGACAATCAAAGAGGCGTTTGGCCATCACGAAGAACTCGTCGTACGGTCATAAAGATTTCTGCGGCTGGCATGCAGCACATGCTTCCAAAGGCCGCAGCACGGTGTCGTAAAGCCTCGCAGGATCGAGGATGGGGAAACTCGCGAAGCTCCGGCTCATAACACTGCATGGCCGCAATTTTTCGCTCAAGCCCCCGACTGATGTCCAACCAGGTGTCCGGAATAAAAGTTCGCGGGTAAGCCCACTCGGTACTGCTGGCGGTGTCAAAAGTCAGAATTGACTGCAGGTACTCTTCCTGTGGTCTCAATGCAACCAGGGCTGCACGAAAGAGCACGTTGTGATCATGATTGATGTCACCGCCGTACTGGCAATAGACCACACGCGGGCGGATTTCCCGCACCACCGCTTCCAGGGGTGTGATGATCTCCGTCAGACCAAAAGTGTCCAGCTTCTGATCAGGAAACCCCAGAAAACGAAAATCACTGACTCCAAGCACCCGCATCGCCGCCGCCGTGTAGGTGAATTGAGCCTGTCCACTGGAGCTGTCTTCAGCCGTTCTTCCACGCGTGGCAATCACGACCGTCACGGGATCACCGGCATCGCGATGCAGCGCAATGGCACCACCACAGCCGAGAACTTCATCGTCCGGATGAGCTGCAATGACGAGCACAGGTACGTTACTCATTCAACCACGTCCTTCCTGTCCAGCTAACCACGCCCGGTTGATCCAGCCCCCGAAGCGCCAAGTCCCGTCCTCGCAGCACTCGCCCCTGTGCATCCTCGATTTCCAGAAGCAGTAACTGACCGACACCACACTGAATCACAAGACCACAGGCATTGTCGCATGGGCTCAGACTGGCCCCGACTATCTCCCCGACCTGTCGGCCGGCTGCTTCTGCACTGACCGCGCCGGGAAGCAAAGCACACGTCTGAACCGTCCAGCAGACTCTGTCAAGAAAACTGAAGGCGCCCGGATAGGGCCTGGTCAGAGCCCGAACAAAGTTGTATATCGATTCGTTTGTTCCCGCCCACTGGATCAGCCCATCAGCAGGACGACGACGTGGCAGCAACGGTTCGCTGGTGGCTTCCTGAACAACCCCGGGAACTCGTCCGGAAAACAATTCCCCCAGAACCCGCTCAATCATGATCTGATTGCTTTCGGCCACCCGTTCATACAACGTGGCGCAGGTATCAAAAGGAGTTATCGGGAAGCTGATCTGATCGATCAATCGCCCCTCATCGACCTCCTCAGTCAACCAGATCAGACTGTTACCAGTACTCTTTTCGTTTCGAATCAGCGCCCAATTGATCGGGGCACTGCCACGATTGTGCGGCAGTAGCGAGGCGTGCGCTCCTATCACACCGATTCTGGCAGTCGCAAGAGCCTCACGGTGCAGAATCTGGCTCCAGCCAATCACAAAAATAAGATCCAGTGAGAGACTGTGCAGGAGTTGTACGACCTCCGAATCGTTGATGCTGGAAATTCGAAAGACGGGAACGTCCCAGCCTGCCGTGATGTCCTCATAACCGCCGCCGGCACTGCGTTTGGCCAGAGCCGGCTCATTCAAGGTCAGAATAGCTTCCAGCCGGATGCCCGAATTCCGGAGCCATCGGAGTGTCGGGATTCCTTCCTGATGGAAGCCCACCCACGCGATACGAAGTTTCTGCTCCGGCCTCATGCCTGCCATTATCCTTGTTTTCCAAAGCTCCCTATTCGGCGACACTTGCCGGA
The DNA here is from genome assembly GCA_023258825.1 of Planctomycetaceae bacterium. Taxonomy (GTDB): domain Bacteria; phylum Planctomycetota; class Planctomycetia; order Planctomycetales; family Planctomycetaceae; genus SXXK01. Next base: position 9,475 of record JALQWE010000072.1, read on the forward strand.
TGCAGCGGAGCATTCTCATTCTGCCAGACACCGCCCGCCACGCATACGCCCCGGCCAGCGACACCCTGAGTTGCCATGGCCAGCATCCAACGCCACACATGTGCCCGGCAGTATAGATCGCACACCGCGCGACCGAAAGCCAGCCCACCGACCGTTACCGGCGATGAGCTCAACGCCCAATTCCGGACTCATCCGTCCTGTTCCGGCCAACTCCCCCGTTCCCGGCGTTACCCCAGAGCACATCCACGATTGAATCTACCGCTTCAAGGTGCCTGGCACCTTGATTTCACCTGAGTCTCATTGCGACGAGATAATGAAAAGAAGATCACGAACTCACCATTCTATTTAGGCGGGGATGTCCACGCGGCATCACCAGGACACATCAACCAGCCAGTATAAGCAAAATCCCTGTGAATTCGGCCGTTTTTGTGATCAAGGTGCCTGGCACCTGAGGTATTCCCCTGGCACCTGTTGTAGTTTTCCTGTGTGCTGGAGAATGCTGAAGGCTCGCATCAGTAGCGCGAAATGCGACGATCTTCTGGTGGAAAACCGTCTCGCCACCCGAGGACGAGACTAGTCGTCAACGGGGTCGTCGGGGACGTAGTCATCGGCGTCGACTGCATACTCCAGCAGGACATCCATCGAAACGTGTTCGATTGCCGAGATATGGGTGGCCTTCAGAAAAATCCGTGGCGCGGCACCGGCCTGCAGGGCCTGAAGCCAGCGGGGCAGGCAGAGGCACCATCGATCTCCCGGGTTGAGTCCGGGGAATCGGTACATGGGCACCGGGGTGGAAAGGTCATTGCCGGCTGCCTTCGAGAACGCGAGAAACTCCTCGGTCATTTCTGCACACACGGTGTGCATCCCGGTGTCGTCGCCACAGGTTTCACATTTGCCGTTGCGGAAGAATCCGGTCATCGGATCGGCCGAACAGACCAGCAGGTCACTGCCCAAAACATTCTTTGCCATGAGTTCAGCCTGTCACATGATTCCGGAGGAGAAAGCGCACGTTCAGTTGATGTAGCGAAAATCAATGCTGGAATACAGCGCGTGGTACACGGCCGCCCAGTGTTCCACGGATCCGGGGTCAGGACTGACCACCGATGTCAGCAATTGTACTTCCTGATCGAGTGCTCCGCGGCATAATACCGTCAGCACAGCGAATTGAACCTGCTGTTCCGGTGACATTCCACGGATGGCATCCAGATTGAGATGGTGCTCGGCCGCCGAGGTGGCCTGCTGCAGCACGAAGGGGCTGTTCATCATGAACAGGGCCTGCGCAGGACGGTTGCTCTGTGTTCTAAGGCCGGTGACGGAATTTGGATTGGCTCCGTCGAAGATCTCAAACAAGTCCAGCATTGTGTTGCGGAAGGCCGGTACGAACACACTGCGACACTGCATCGGGAAATCCGCGTGCCGGTATTCGTTGTCGTAGGTAGACAATCGGGCAATCTGCGGGCCTCCCGAGATCGACAGGTCCAGTCTTCCCGATGTCTGCAGCAGACAATCTCGAATGCATTCCGCCTCCAAACGTCTCTGGAAGGCATGCGTCCAGAGAATATTTTCGGGATCTGTTTTTCCGAGGTCGTTTGCGGGTACCGAGGCCATCCGGAAGGTTCGTGAGTTGCAGAGTCGTTTGAGCATGGCCTTTGTGGACCACTGGTCGGTGTGTATCAGCGTCCATGCAAGATAGTTGAGCAGTTCAGGATGAGTCGGCCGCTGTCCGGTCTCGCCGAAATTGTCCGGCGTTCGCACAAGCCCAACTCCCATAACGTGCTGCCATAAACGATTGACCCACACACGAGCTGTCAGCGGGTTTTCGTTCGAGGCGACCCAGTCTGCAAGTTCCAGTCGCCCGCTGGATGTGCGCCCGGAATCTGAGACTCGTTGCGGCATCTGGAGCTGTGTAGCCACCTGCAGGAAGCCTCGCGGAACCATCGAGCCGTGATTGCGAATTTCGCCGCGAACATGCACTGGGCAGTCGGCAACTTCCTTTTCATCCTCAACACACATCGCAACTGGCTGCGCCGGCTTTTTCTTCGCGTGTTCCTTCCGAAGTTCCTCCAGCTTTTTAATCTCTGCTGCGGG
>JALQWE010000731.1 GCA_023258825.1 Planctomycetaceae bacterium
GGGCTGACACACCCCGCTCGCCGGTGTGCTGGTGAACACTGGACGCACGTTTCGGCGGAGCGAAACGCGACAATGGAGGCGGGGAGGTCCGGGGGTGAGTTGATCCACGAAAGGGCACGAAAAGGCACGAAAAAAATGTGTGCTGAGGTTGGGGTTGATGGATGATGTGGGGGGATGTTTGAATTTGACCACGGATGACACAGATAACACGGATGAAACGCAGGACAAATCCGTGTTGAAAAAGAAATGGGTTGTTGGAACCACGGATGACACGGATGACACGGATGACACGGAAAAAGCGCCGTTCGGGGTGGGGCGTTGTTGAAATCGTTGGGGAGTTGGACCACGAAGGACACGAGAGCTATTCGTTGGATGTGGTGGGCCGAAGGATGGTGTCGGGGGACGGAGTTTGGGTGTGGGGGCCGGGGGCTGAGGGGGTTCGCTGGTGGCGTGGCGATGGCGGCTGACGTTCGGCTGGTGATCGATGCCTCGTGCGGACAATTTCTGTTATACTGCAGGCCACACCGGTGGGTGTTGCCGTGATTGTGATCCGGTGACCTGCTGTTTCATTTTCTTCAGAATGCCGTGGTTCATGAATCCGGTTTCAGCCTTGCCGCAATCCAGCATCACTGCCGATGATCTTTCGGGTGTCGGGCAGCCGTGGCAGCGTGACTTGTCGCGGGCGATCCGTACGTCGGCCGAGCTGTTCAAGCGGTTGGGGCTGCAGCCGGAGCAGGTTGCTGGTGGTCTGGCGGATGATGAGATTCGGGGGTTTCCCGTTCTGGTTCCCGAGAGTTTTCTGGCGCGGATGCGTCCCGGCGATCCCACGGATCCTCTGTTGCTGCAGGTTCTGCCACGGCAGGAGGAGCGGGAGACGGTGGACGGGTTTGTGACGGACGCGGTGGGTGATCTGCATGCGCGGCGTGCTCCGGGAATTCTGCAGAAGTATCATGGCCGGGTCCTGCTGATCGCCGCCGGGGCCTGTGCGGTGCATTGCCGCTATTGTTTTCGCCGTGATTACCCGTATTCGGCCGAACCGCATCGGCTGGACGATTGGGAGGTGTCGCTGCGTGCGATCGAGGGAGACGGTGACGTTCAGGAAGTAATTCTCAGTGGAGGTGATCCGCTGATGCTGAACGATCAGCGGCTGGAGCAGTTGTGTCGGCGGATCGAGCAGATTCCGCAGATCGAACGCGTGCGGATTCATACGCGACTACCGATTGTGTTGCCATCGCGAGTCACAGAGAGCCTGACTGGTTTGCTGACGGGGCTCCGACCGCAGGTCGTGATGGTGGTGCATGCCAATCATCCGGCAGAGATTCAGGGGGATTGCCGGGACGCGTTGCGGCGACTGGTGGCAGCGGGCTTGCCGGTGTTGAATCAGGCAGTGCTGCTGCGCGGGGTGAATGATTCCCTGGCAGCCCTGGAAGGGTTGAGTCGCTCGCTGATCAATGTGGGAGTGATGCCGTATTACCTGCATCAACTGGACCGAGTGTCGGGCACGGCGCATTTTGAAGTGTCCGAGGAGTTGGGGCGTCGATTGATTACGGAACTGCAGGCGCGTCTGCCGGGATATGCGGTGCCGAAGTATGTGCGTGAGATCGCGGGAGATTCGGGGAAGACGCCGGTATTTAGTGGGTAGTGGGTGGTGAGGAGTGAGTAGAGGAACGAGGGGCGAGGAACGAGAGGGGGGCGGGGATGGTGACTGAGCAGTGGCGATTCTGGCGGGTGATCGCGGCCATGATGGTTGTGGTGAGTGGCGGGGGGCTGCGGTGTGCGAGTGTCCTGGGCGGTGAAGCGGCGTCGCGTCCGAACATCGTGGTGATTTTGAGCGACGACATGGGGTTTTCTGACATTGGCTGCTATGGGGGTGAGATTTCGACACCGAACCTTGACGGGCTGGCGGCCGGGGGGCTGCGCTTCAGTCAGTTTTACAACACTGCGCGCTGTTGTCCGACGCGGGCCAGTCTGTTGACTGGCTTGTATCCTCATCAGGCCGGTGTGGGGCACATGATGGACGACAATGGGCTGCCGGGATACCAGGGGAATCTGAACAGTTCCTGTCGGACGATTGCCGAGATGCTGGGACCGGCGGGTTACCGCAGCTACGCGGTAGGAAAGTGGCATGTGACGCGGCATACAGAGGCGGCGGGCCCGCGGCACAACTGGCCATTGCAGCGGGGGTTTGAGCGTTTTTACGGGACGATTCACGGGGCTGGAAGTTTTTACGATCCCTCGTCCCTGATGCGTGACAACACTCAGATTTCGCCCTATGCGGATGCTGAG
>JALQWE010000732.1 GCA_023258825.1 Planctomycetaceae bacterium
CGCCACAGTTCCTCGTGCTCGTGCTCGTGCTCAGCGAAGCGGTGCTCGTGCTCGCCACAACACAATCCACTCCATGTTCCATCAAAAGTGGGCCACGGCTCCAGCCTCGCCACATGCCATCCGTGTTGATCCGTGTCCATCCGTGGTTTCCAACCCAAGCCCACAAAAACAATCGCCCCCCCCTTTTTTCGTGTGATTCGTGTTTTTCGTGGTTCAAACACGCAGATCAGATGGAACTTCGCGATCCCCTTAAGCAACCCTCTGCATTCCATCCGTGTTTTTCCTTGTCCATCCGTGGGTTCCAACCCAACCCGTTAGTTGCCACCCACTGCGGACGCGTCGCCGCTCACAAAACGCAGCTCAGCAGAAACTTCGCGCTCCCTTCACCAAAATCCCCCGGAAATCCACAAAAGCCTCGGTTGTGACCGGTGCCCGGAGATAGTGCGATTCCCGAATTGCATCCGTGGGGGTTTCTACGGGAGCAGTCTTTTGAATTCGTCGGAAAGAACGCTTAGGATATGGCCCTGCAGGCGAAGGAACTCATGAAATTCTTCTGAAGTCCGCACGCCATTTGCAGGAAAAACCTGCTTTTCACCCGTCAAACTCAGAACCTTTCGCGAAAAGGCCGATATTTCGGCGTCATTTCTGTCTCTGTTGACCTCAGGAACTCAATTCATGCTCAACATTCCCGCAACTGGTGCCCTCGACTTTCTTTCTCTCGGTGCTCTGATTCACCGCCTGGACCCGGGCATTATCCCGTTTCGCAAGGCGAACCAGTGTGCGATCCACGTCAGTGGAGGTGAATTCAACTGCGCGGCCAATCTTTCGGACTGCTTTCAGCAGAAAACCGGAGTGGTTACTGCCATGGTGGACTATCCAATTGGGGACCTGATTCACGAACGTGTTCGTGCCATGGGTGTGAAGCCTTTCTACAAGCGATTTGCGCACGACGGCGTGCGTGGCCCCAATATGGCCACCGTGTACAGTGATCAGGGCCACGGCGTTCGCGGGCCGGTCGTATTTTACAACCGCAGCAACGAAGCGGCCGGATTGCTGAAGGCTGGCGACTTTAACTGGGCGGAAATTTTTGCCGGTGGAGTGCGTTGGTTCCACAGCGGTGGAATTTTTGCCGCGCTGTCACCCACAACACCGGAAGTGATCATCGAAGGGATGAAAGCCGCCAAGGCAGCCGGCGCCATCACATCCTTCGACCTGAACTACCGTGCGAAGCTGTGGCAGATCAGCGGTGGCCTGGACAAAGCTCAGGACACCCTGAACCGAATTGTGGAACATGTGGACGTGCTGGTTGGCAACGAAGAAGACCTCCAGAAGGGGCTCGGACTGAAAGGTCAGGATGTCGAAAACCACTCCAAGCTGGACCCGGCTGCCTTCTTCGGCATGATGGCCGAAGTCGCCGGCAAGCTTCCCAACGTCAAAGCGGTCGCCACCACGTTGCGTGAAGTGCATTCCACCAACCGACATTCGTGGAGCGCCGTACTGTGGATGGAAGGCAAGACCTACCAGGCAAAGACGATTGAACTGGACGTGATTGACCGCATCGGTGGTGGCGACGGCTTTGCCTCCGGGTTGTTCTACGGATTGCTCACGGGCAAGGATCCCCAGACTGCACTGAACCTTGGCTGGGCGCATGGTGCGTTGCTGACCACCTATCCGGGTGACACGACCATGGCGACCATCAAAGAAGTCGAAGCGGTAGCCTCCGGCGGATCGGCCCGCGTTCAGCGCTGAGCTCGCGGGGAACATCAGAACGTCTGCCGGCGGCAGCAAAGCCGCCGGCAGGCCACATCTGCTCTCCGCCAGTGAACATGACCGGATGGCACATCGATTTAAAGATCCCCGGCATGATGGAAACAGAAACCGGCGTGCTCAGGAGAACACTGGACAATCAGACTGACATGTTACCTCCCGAATCCGGGCGAAAGCAGCCAGTCATTGTCGGCCGGACTTCAGATGAACAGCAGAATTCAAGTTGCATCTGTTGTGAATGCGAATCACAGAGTGGACAGGGACAGGCCAACTTCAGGATCCGCGGAACAGAGTATCAGACCTCAGACACCTTCCGGGGACAGATGGCAGGCCCCCGAACTTACAGGCAGAGAGTTCTCTGCGGGATTTTTCTTCAGGAAGCAGTTCAATTATGTCAAAGCATGATATCGGCCTGATTGGCCTTGCGGTGATGGGGCAGAATCTGGTCATGAACATGGCCAACAAGGGATTCTCAGTGGGCGTTTACAATCGCACCACCGAGACCACCCATGAGTTT
>JALQWE010000733.1 GCA_023258825.1 Planctomycetaceae bacterium
CAGGGACTCGTCATGACGCCGTCGGACTTCGGAATCCAGGGAGACCGTCCGTCACACCCGGAACTGCTGGACTGGCTGGCCCGCGAATTCATGGACTCCGGCTGGTCGCTGAAACGCATGCATCGCCTGATGCTGATGTCAACCGCCTGGCAACAGTCCACTCTGCGGCGTGCAGAACTTGATCAGATCGATCCGGACAATCGTCTGCTCGGTCGAATGAACCTGCGTCGACTGGAAGCCGAGGTGGTGCGCGATGCGCTGTTGAGTGTCAGTGGACAACTGAATTCGAAAATGTTCGGCCCCCCGGCACCGGTCAGTCCGGATGAAGTGGGTCAGATTGTGGTTGCGATTGACACACGGGATTCGGCAGGACGGCCGACGGACACGGTGAAAGGATTGAATGGAGAGGATCTGCGGCGCAGCATCTACGTACAGGTGCGGCGTTCGATGCCACTGGGCGTGCTTGAGCCATTCGACATGGCGCGAGTGGCCCCCAACTGTGAGCGACGGGTGCATTCCACATCCGCGTCGCAGTCATTGCTGATGCTGAACAATCCATTCGTGTCGAAGCAGGCTGAACTGTTTGCTGCCCGGCTGCGGTCGATGTCGCAGGATGCGGAACAGCAGCTTCAGCTGGGGTGGAGACTGGTGTACGGCCGAGTTCCCACGGAGCAGGAACTGCAGAGCGCTCGCGATTTTCTGAAGGACGCATCCGCTGATCCCGCCGGGGCAGATGCCGCACTGGGGTTGTGGTGTCACGCTCTGTTTTGCTCCAGTGGTTTTCTCTACGTGGAATAAGTTCCCGGATTGACAGCAATGGCTCCGAATCGGGCGACCTCGACTGTCTGACACGTCAGCACAGTGGACAGCGAACAGCAAAGGGTTTTCAGGCATGTCACATTTCACCCGCCGACACTTTCTGGCTCAACAAATCCTTGGCCCCGGAGCCCTCGCATGGGCCTGGCAGCAGGCTCAGGCTGCCCCACCGAAGCCGATCACTGAGGTGCAAACCTACGACGTCAAACCAAAACCTCCAGCTCGGGCAGCGCAGGCGACGGCCATGATTTCGATGTTCATGCAGGGTGGCCCCAGCCACATCGACCTGTTTGACCCGAAGCCCGAACTGAATCGGCTGCACATGCAGACGTACGGCGGCAGCATCAAATACGACAATGCGGGTGAAGCCAGCAGCCGACTGTTCGGATGTCCGTGGCGGTTTCGCCGGTACGGCGAATGCGGGATGGACTTCAGCGAACCCGCTGCGGCCCTGGGTGAGATCGCTGATGAGATCTGCATGATTCGTTCTATGCAGACCGGTGTCAACAATCACGGAGAATCCATCAATGCCCTGAACACTGGTCGTCAGTTGCCCGGACGCCCGGCACTTGGTGCGTGGCTGACGTGGGGGCTTGGCAGTCGCAATCAGCGACTACCAGGATTTCTCGTGCTCACCGACCCCTCAGGCTTACCGGTTCTGGGTGTGGAGAACTGGCAGAACGGTTGGCTGCCATCCATCTACCAGGGAACCGTTGTCCGACCGCAGGAACCCCGGATACTCAATCTTGACCCACCCGCCAGTCTGAAGGGTGGTCCGCAGCAGCGTTTGCTGAGTTACCTGGGGGCGCTGAACAATCAGTATCTGACACAACATCCGGGAGAACATGACCTGAGTGCCCGCATGCAGAGTTACGAGCTGGCAGCCGCCATGCAAACCTCTGCCCGCGAAGCCCTTGACATCACGCAGGAGACCGCCGCCACGCAGTCGATGTACGGGCTGGATCGCGATGAGACACGGGACTATGGAACTCGCTGTCTGATTGCCAGACGGCTGGTGGAACGCGGAGTTCGCTTTGTGCAGTTGCACACCGGAAATCAGACCTGGGATCATCACGGTGGCATTGTTCAGGGGTTACCGGCCGTTTGTCGCCGAACCATTCCGCCGGCTGCAGCGCTGGTGAAGGACCTCCGGCAACGCGGCCTGCTGGATTCGACGGTTGTCCACTGGGGTGGTGAGATGGGGCGGCTGCCGGTGATCCAGAATGAAAAAAACATCGGTCGGGATCACAATACCTATGGGTTCAGCCAATGGATGGCCGGCGGTGGCTTTCGAGGAGGCTGTATTCACGGAGCCACCGACGAAATTGGTCACAAGGCGGTCGTCGACCCGGTCAACCATTTCGACTACCACGCAACGCTGCTGCACCTGTTCGGCCTTGACCCGTCACAGGTCTCCTACCGACGGGCAAACGGTGTCGCCAGTTTGCTGGATGGACAACCCGGCACC
>JALQWE010000734.1 GCA_023258825.1 Planctomycetaceae bacterium
CGAAGCAGGCCAATCATGAACCGCCGTGAACATCTCTGATTTGAATTGGAAATTCTTTGCCTTCGCGTAATCTTCTCTAAGACCTTTCAACCTCGTCGTCAGGCTATCCGACAGCCAAACACTGATCTTTTTCGGAAGCAAACTGCCGCTCTGTGAATCACTCGGCCCCTTCTGAGCCAGATGGGCCTCGCCGTCCACTTCTTCCATTTTCATGGCATAGAAGATTCGCCCTGCCTCAACAGCAGCGCCCACCCCGTCCAGATACGCCGCCTTGCGGAGACTTTCACTTTCCGGCGCCGCAAGCTCGCGAATGGCCAATTCCGACACACTTCGTCCCCGAATCTCCTGCAACTCAGCCCTGACCGCCCGATAAATCTGCGGATTCAGCAGCCTGCTGTTGAACAGGAACATCAGCCGTCGCTGAGAACAACGCTGTTCATGCAGCCAGTACAGCATTCGGCCAAATTCAGAGCCGTTTGATCGATAACCGCAACCCTCGGCCAGCCATGCAACAAGTTGGCCGAACCGGGCGGCCCGCGTCATCTCATTCATCGGATCCAGGACCGACAATTCCTGCTGCTCCTGCGGGGAACTCCAACCCGCGTTCAGCAGACGATACTCCCGCTCGCACTCGTGAAAATAATTCCACTCCTGAGTCATTTCAGCAGACCAGAGCAGGTCACGCAGACTGGCCTGCAGTCGACCTTTGTCTGAGGTGGCAGCCGGGTTCGGTGCCATCAGAGCATTCACGAGCTTCAATGACTGCCCAAACTCATGCCCACCTTCCTCCGGCAGCAGATCCTTGAATTCCAGGCGATAATCCCGCACCTCCTGCCACGTCGAAACGTTTTCCCGGGCGATCACCCCGAAAATTATCAGCGGCAAACCAAACAACAGACCACTCCGAGCCAGCACAAACAGCAATTTGCGCGGACCGGCAACTCGTTCTTTTCCACTGCGTAACAAGGCCCCCGGCCGGAAATACGGCAGCAGACTGGCACCGATCAAGGCAATCACCGCACTCTTCAGCCAGCCCCCCAGAAACGCCCACTCCTGCCACATCGCGGACGATGCCCCAACCCTCCCAAGCAACTTCTCGGCATCCACATCCCCCGTCACAGCGATCATGGTGAAGCCGAGCACTGTGCAGAGCAAAAAAGCCCGAAACACCGGCGACGCATTCCTGCCTGTGGCATGCCGTCGATTCCGCACAAACGACATCGCCCAGCAGACCGCCCAAAGCAGAAAACAAGCAAAGGCCGGTGTCATCGGTACGATCAGGTCACCCTCAAACCCCAGCGTTCGTAAAAAATCCAGACTGCCCGGCAGATAGAGTGACCGAAAGAGAATCGCCAGGAATGCCATCACACAGATCACCGTGCTGAACACCACAGTTCCCATCAGCACAACACCCAGGGCCGCGCGGCTGAGCCATCCCTGATTCTGAATCAGATAGTTGCTATGAGCCACCAGTCCACGCAACCGCGCCAGATTGGATGTCCGATGGCCGACGGCGTCACTCTGCCGCTCCAGCGGAAAGAAAGGTGCCGGCGTCCCGGGCTTGCCACCCAATCTCGCTCTGGTTTCCGCAGCAGCCTCTGCCGTCAGCACCGCCCCGGCATACCCGCCACCCGAAACCGTCGACAGATAGTCCACCCACTTCAACAACCGGCGCTCGCACAGGCCCATCAGGAAACCAAGCGATGTCGCACCAGACCGCACGCCGCCACCGGACAGACTGACACCAATCAGGTTCTCCGGAACACCCTTGCCGCTGCCTTTCACTCCAGCCTTGCCCCGTCGCAGGCGAATCCGCTCTGACTCCGCACCGATGACGGCCTGCAGGGTTCGTTTGTAACCGGAAACTGGATTCTGACCTGCCCGGTCAGGACCTTCATGGCCCGTGGCCGAGGGTGACTTGTCGCTGTTCATAGCTTGCGTCTTATCTTCTGAGGACCCACAGCACCGTGAATCCCAAAGTGCGCGGCAAGACCCGCCAATAGGAATCCCACGTCATCAGGACCCATCAAGCTCAGGTCAGGCAGCGACTTTGAACGCCCGATTCCCCGTCATCCCTGATCTCCCCTCCACACGCTCCCTGCGAGTAAATACCCACCAGAACCTACCGAAAAACCAACACGAATCCAGCCTGAATCCGCAATCAGCAACTCGAATGTGGCGAAAAATAAACCTACCCCCTCACCAGCTACTACGTCTCAGAAGTTAACTCACTTATCATACCGCCCCCCCCAACACCACAGCAAGCCCCTGTCCCCACTCC
>JALQWE010000735.1:0-2012 GCA_023258825.1 Planctomycetaceae bacterium
TCGGAGTAGTCACGCATTTCCACGACAAACAGTCGCCCGTCTTCATCGAACGACATGGCGACAGGGTCTACCACCAGCGGTTCCGCAGCGGTCTGCTGCAACTGAAATCCCGGCAGCACCTCGAAGGTTTTCAACGCTTCACTGGCTGGGGTGGCAGCGATCCGCGGCAATTCGGCGGAATAGTCCGGGTCGAAGGGATCCGGTGAATGTGCCAGGGCCTTATCAATGATGCCATAAGCCTGCAGACGCATGTCCGCAGGAAAATCATGACCGCAGTCCGGTGTCAGTAACACCAGCTTCTCGCGGGCCTGCATCAGCGAATAAATACTGCCGGCCACCGGAATCGCCTTGCGAACTCCGGCAATGTCAAAGTTGCTGTCCTCTACCGGAGACACCGACACAAAGGTCCGCGGTGCCAGTGCAGCGATCAGTTCGTAAAAATCAAACGGAACCTGATCCACCGCCAGGTGATAGCGAGTCTTCAGCAGCGGCATGTAACGGTCACTGGTCCAGCCGGTGATGTTGCCTCCGTAGTAATCGCCGAACGGACACCAGCCGCAGCTGGAAACAATCACCTTGAGACGTTCGTCGAAGACGGCCTGAAAAATGGCATTGTGACCGCCCAGAGAATGTCCGATGACGCCCAGTCGATCCGCATCCACAAACGGCAGTGCAGCCAGCAGATCCGTGCAGCGACGATGATTGTCAATCGCCTTCATCGTGCCCGACTCAAACGCATCCTGCGAAAAATCATAGGCCTTCAGATCGCCGAACGAAGGATAGTCCGGTGCCGCGACCACATAGCCACGCTGAGCCAGCTCAAGACCATACTGCCGACCGGCACGGCCGCCCTCCCCCGCCACAATCCGTTTGCCAGCCTCACCCGTCGGATGCAGCGCCAGCATGGCGGCGACCTTCACCGAGCCACCTCCGGAGAGCAGCTGCTGCGGCTGAATCGTGTCCGCCAGTTGAGCAGGCACGTACAGATCCAGCGGCAGTCGGTCACCCGCCGGAAGTTTGATGGACAATGTCAACCGCCGTACCGTTCCCAGGCGGCGGTCTTCGGTCACCTGAAGATCAAAATCCGTGGACGCCGTCGCTTCCGGAAGCGGCCCCATGGCCTGCTGCATGCCCTGCAGAATCTGCTGACGACGAATGGCCCAGTCTGCCGGCGTACGAATCGGAGCGGTGGTTCCGTCCGCCGTCGTGTACTGGCTGAGATCCGCATGACTGAGCCCCGGCGCGGCACCAGCAACGGTTGCAGGAGCAGCCTGGGGCTGTGCCGAAGCGGGAGGTGCCGCCTGAGCCGGCTGAGACTGTGCGGAAAGAAGCTGTCCAGGCAAAGCGGTGGCCAGCAAGGCAATCACAGGAATGGCCAGTGGCCGAACAAGCAGATTCATGAGGCTGTTCCGTAGGATTGTCGGAGACACACCGGAGGTTCTAATGGGAGGAGGGAACGGTCTGCGTCAGAATACCATCGCTGCAACGGCTGCAATGACGTCCAGAACCCGCAGAACAGCAGCGTCAGTCGTTGATAGTCCAGTCAGCCCGCAGATCAGTAGCCCGGGGTCGCTGATGGCAGGGAGTTTCTGCGGAATTCATAACGTTTTCCCGTCCGCCGTACCAGCATCTTCCGGGAGTTTGGCCGAATCCTCTTCGGAAGCCACACACCCCGTCCGCATTGCACGGTACACCCCTCTCTCGTTAACCTGTGATACGCCGGGGGCCTCCAGTCAGCGGTCAGCACACAGCTCTCGGCGGCCGGCGGGCAATGAGGTTGATCGACCGTGAACGACCGTCTCCGCCTCGCACACGGCCCGCTGAGTTGATTTGCAGCCTCCAGCGATGCCTCCAAACAGCTGCCAGACCAGCGCTGTCCTGATATCCATTCCCGAACCACAATTCCTGAAAGTCTTCACGTGCAAACCAACCTGACAACCTTCTTTTTCACCGCCGTGACCGCGCTGCTGTCCGCGACGTTGTGCCTTGACACACAGGCTGCGGAACCAATT
>JALQWE010000735.1:2039-2279 GCA_023258825.1 Planctomycetaceae bacterium
GGCCAGAACAATCACGGCGTCTGGCCCACCACCACGAAAATGATGAAGTCCTGGCTGGAACAATCCGGTCATTTCCGCGTGGATGTAGCCACCGCCGCTCCCCAGGGAACCGATCCGAATTTTCGTCCAAAGTTTGCCGACTATCGCGCGGTGATCAGCAACTTTGGTCACGGTGCCGCTCCCTGGCCCAAAGAAACTCAGACGGATTTTGAAGCCTTTGTCAGCAACGGAGGCGGATTT
>JALQWE010000736.1 GCA_023258825.1 Planctomycetaceae bacterium
CTGCTTGAAGGCATCCTGGTATTTGGGTTCCGGGAAGTAGAAGCTGTGCGGGGCCTTGTGACCGATCATCAGGCACCACGGCTGGTTGCCACGGTCCTGCTTCAGCCATTCTTCGGCCATGTCGGTGACCACATGCGTGTAGTAGCCGGGAACCACTTCCCGTCGCTGCCCGTTGATGTGAAACTCCGTATCAAAATACTTTCCCTGCCCTTTGTGTGTGACGAACCAGTCAAAGCCCGGCCGCGGCTCATCATTGTTTTCGCCCATATGCCATTTACCGATGTACGCCGTGTTGTAGCCCTGAGCCTGCAGACTCATCGGAAAGCTCTGCAGGTTCTGTGGGTATTCCGTGAAGTTGTTCACGACGCCGTGGGCATGCGCATACAGACCGCTGAGAATGCTGGCACGGCTGGGAGAGCAGAGCGATGTGGTGCAGAACGCATTGCGGAAGTACACACCTTCCTGTCCCAGGCGGTCAATATTGGGCGTTCGCAGATGGGGGTGCCCGGCAAGACTGGCAGCGTCCCAGCGTTGATCGTCCGTCAGCAGGAAAAGGATATTGGGCCGCCGGGGCTCGTCCGCCTGAGTGCAGGCTGCAGACACCAGCAGCATCAACGCGATCAGTGTCCGTACCATCGGGGTTGTTTCCTGAACGGTGAGAGAAGACGTGTGTCCGGACCGACACGGCCGCCTGGTCAGTAAGAGGACACCAACAGCCCGAAACGTTTGGGCATCCGGAATCCGTTCGGCGGGGATTGGTCAGCCACCAGGAACCTTAGGCGGTGACAAGACGTCTGGTCACCGCTGACGGGCACACAGGGCATACGAGTCCGACAGATTCGTAACTTGCAGTGACGCCGTCAAGCCTGCCACCTCGCGTTTTCAGTGGAACGGGGCTGATCTGATCACAGAACGCGGAATGCACGTTTGTCGAGCCAAAAGTTATTCCGGAACCTGACGTTACAGACATCATTGCCGTGGGCCTCGGCAAACCCGGAAAACACGGCCTTTTCGCCGCGGGATGACCTGCGGGAACTCAATTCCTGACCACAAGGGTCACCACCACTCAATTCACCTACTAATTTAACACCAATGCGTGTTATATGACATCACCCTTATTGACGCTGGTTTACCCGATCAAAGAAGTCTGCCCCGATGATTCCGATTGGCATTCGCCCCATCAACGACTTTGCCTTCAAGAAGGTCTTCGGCTCGCTGGGCAATACTCTGCCGCTCATCAGCCTGCTGAATGCCATTCTGAAACTGCCCATTCCGTTGGTGGAGGTGACTCTGCAGAATCCATTCAATGAGAAGGATTTTCAAAACGACAAGCTGTCCATCCTGGACATCCGCGCTGTGGATCAAAACGGAGTGATCTACGATATCGAAATGCAGTTGTCTGCCACGCCAGGCCTTGTGAATCGCATCGTATTTTATGCGTGTGAGGTTTATGCCGGCCAGATGCAGGCCGGGGATGAGTACCATGAATTGAAACCCGTCTTCGCAATCTGCCTGCTGAATGGCCAACTCTGGCAGGATTCCCGTCGGGTGCATCATGCGTTTCAACTGATCAATCGCGACACCGGGCGATGTCTGAGTGACACATTGGAAGTTCACACACTGGAACTGGGGTGGTATAATCGGAGCGAGAGCGACCTGCAGTCCGCCAGCCCACTGGAGCTCTGGATCTTCTGGCTGCTGCATGCCCACGAATACGATGTGGAAAAGTTGAGACAATTGTTTCCAGACCCCGCGTTCTGGCAGGCCACCGCAACAATCGCACGGATCGCCGAACTTACAGAGGATAAGACCATGTACGACGCTCGTGAGAAAGCCCTGCGCGACTACCATTGGCAACTCAACTCCGCTCGCAGAGAAGGATTTGAACGCGGCTGGCAGGAGGGGTTTCAACAGGGGCTTGAGGAGGGACGCAAGGAGGCGTTTCAGGAAGCAATTGAGCAAGTGCGCAAGCAAGTGCAAATCCACGTCATTCAGATACTCGAGGAAATTTTCGGGGCACCTGTCACCGACGACGCCACACTGCGTCAGCTGTCTCTCCAGCAATTGCAACTCATGACTTCCAAACTGCGCAGCAGACTCAGTAACGGCCCCGCTGCCGGGAATACACTCGATCACAACGGACAGAACTAAAGGTCAGAGGTCAGAAAAGGGGTCAGGAACCAATAGCCTAAAGGCCCGAAGGGTGCTCCGCACTATTGGTTCCTGACCCCTTTTCCGATGCACGCATACACAAAATCGCAACCGACCGCTAACGCGT
>JALQWE010000737.1 GCA_023258825.1 Planctomycetaceae bacterium
CCCTGATGACCGTGAAGTTCACCCGCGATGGGGATCGTGTTTCTGGCGCCGCGGCACAGATTCAGTCGTTTCTCGGTGGTGCGCGGGACCGCGCCATCTACGCCAAAGCGCCCCGGGGAGTTCGATTTTTCCTCGACACCAACAATCCCCGCACCGTGTCGTCCATGGCCTACATCGATCCGTCAGAAACCTGGTCGGATGGCGTCATTCAGTTGCGTCGCTGGGATCCGGCACTTGATGGTGTCACGGATGGCGGCACTCCGGACATCAATCAGGACGGCATCAACGACAAGCCCACCGATATCTGGATGGTCGTCGGCGAAGGCACCGCCTGGTGGGAACTCAAACGCCGCGGGCTGCTGTTCGACGGCATGCGGATTCGCATTCCCCGCGGTCCAACGGGCAGTTGGTATCCCATCAACACACGATTGATCGATATCAATAGCGCACCACCGTCGATGCAGACCCTGGTGCTGGCCATTCCCTACCGTGATCCGGGAAACACACCGGAAAATCGTTCCCTCGCCTTCGAATCCGGCGGGCCTGAAGATTACGAAATCCAGCTGGCTCCCCGAATTCTGCCTGAGGAACCTGTGACGCTGCCGGAAGACACCGTGATTGATCTGGATGGTTCTCGATTGCCGGATGCATGGCGACCCTTTGTCTCCGGAGCCGGACAGAGTTCCGGGAACAGTCTGTATTCGCAGTACATCGATATGGTGTACTCACCCCGCGGAAATCTGGTCGGTGATGCGGCATCTGGTGGCGTGATTCATTTGTACGTTTGCGACCGGGAAGATGCCACGCTGCTCAAAGAGGAGTACGTGAAGTCCCTCGACAATGACCTGCCCACAGCACTCAATCTGTTCAACAACCTCGTCCGCGCAAACAGTTTCATTCCGGCGGATTCCCTGACGGCAACCATCGCTCCCTGGGCCGCCGCAATCGCTCCGGATGACACCCCTTACAACGTGAAGGATCGCCGACTGGTGTCTGTGTTCTCGCAAACTGGTGCTGTCTCGATTCACCCGGTCAATCCCCGGGACGGAGACAGTTCGGGCTCCAACCCACCTGATGGGTTTGCTGACGATCCGTTTCTCTTTTCAGAAATCGGGGAGAGTGCGAAATGAGAAACGCGACGATCCCGAAAACGCCCTTCCGGCCACCCGGCCCGGCAGGTGTGACCCTCACCGAAGTGCTGATGTCTCTGATGATCATGAGCATCGGAATCTCGTCGGTGATGGTACTGTTTCCCATCTCCGTTCTGCGTTCGGTGCAGTCCACACAACTGACGAACGCCGCCATTCTGAAATACAATACCGAAGCTCAACTTCGTCAGAACCCTCGATTGGTCTTCGATCCAAACGGCAACTACGACCTGCAGACAAGTGACGTGGCCCGGGACAAAGCCCTGGCAGAACATTTTCTGTCCGGCAACAGTCGCAACTACATTGTTGACCCTGTCGGGTTTCACGAACTGTTCGGGACGGATGCCACGGGTGACGGGGTTGTGGATGCGGCGGACGATGCCGTGGCGCGCTGCTTTGGCAATGACGGCCAGTTGCCCGGTTTCCTGCCTGCCGGCGCATCCAATCGGTCGCTGCTTCGCAGGTTCGACGGCGGTGTGCTCGCACGGTTCGGCAGTGTGGAAGAAAGTACCGTGGCCTCTGCCGCCCTCACCCCGGACCAGATTTCTTCGCTGAACCTGCTGGCTTCCCGCCTCGCCCGGCTGCGCGATGGACGCACCATCCAGCTGGACACCACCGCGTTGACGGCGATCTCAGCGGATATCAACGGAGCCACACGTGTGATCGGCGTTCAACTGCCGGACACAGTGCTGCCGGATGACCTGGTCGCAATTCCCACAGCCGCCACGACGCGTCCGGGGAATCTGATCCCGGATCCCGAGATTGCGGAAATCACCCTGTTTTCTGCCAACGGCAAATTCAGTCAGACACTCCCGCTGACCGCCATTGATCCAGCCACCCGCAAGGTCTTCTGGTCAGAATACGATGATGCGGGCAACAGCGTGGATTTCAACAGCAACGGCGTGCTGGACGTGCGGGAACTGCCACTGGAATTTCAGGGCCAGGTGGGCCAGGTAGTGCTGCGGAGCGTGCGTGGTGCCGACTTCAGCTGGCTGCTGACCGTACGGCGATACCCACCCAAACCCGGCACCGTGTGCTCATTCCCTACACCCACCCAAACCCGGCACCGTGTGCTCATTCCCTACACCCACCCAAACCCAGCACCGTGTGCTCATTCCCTACACC
>JALQWE010000738.1 GCA_023258825.1 Planctomycetaceae bacterium
GTTGCTGATGGCGGTGACGGCTATGACTACATCGAGATTGAACCCGGGATCGTATCCCCGGTGACTCTGACCGGCGGCGCCAAACGTGACTGGCTGATTCACAGTGGCACTGGCGCTGCTGTCTTCAACGGTGGCGATGATGATGACGAAATTCAGGGGGGATTTGGTGCGAACAAATACATTCTGGCAGATGGATTTGGCCGTGATCTGGTCACGTCTCTGAGCACAGATAATGACTTTGATCTCTCCGGCGTTACCGAGGATCTCACTGGATCGCTCACTGCTGAGAGACTGATTCTGTCCCCCAGCGGATATAACCGCCGTTACCTTGGCGTGGCTACTGTCAATGGTCGAGAAGCGCAACTGCTGCCGCTGAGTGCCGACCGGGTGACCGGGATTCTGGAAAATCATGGATTCACAGTCGGGCAAAAAGTCAGAATTGTGTCACCCGACGTCGCCTCGTACACCGGCGAATTCACGATCGAGTCCGTTTCGGCAAAGACCTTTACTTTTGCGGCCTACAATTTTGATCGCCCGCTTCCCACCGGAACGGGTAGCAAATCCGGAGCCATTTTCCATGATGGTGTTGAAACTGCCTATATCCGGACGACCATCAGCAATTGGCAGCCGAATCATGTACTCATGCTCGAAAGTTCCACGAATGCCTACAACGGGCCATTCGTCGTTGATCGCGTCGATTCCAGATGGTATTCCTTCAAAGTCCGCTGGGAAGATGTTCGCGAATCTGTCGATACGGTCGTTCTTCCAAACGAGCTCAGGCTTGGCTCCGGTAACGACCAACTGACAATTCCCGGCAGCCTGAATCGCCGCCTGACTCTGTTTGCGTCCGGAGGGTATGACACTCTGCGAATCTCCGGTGGTCTCGGTGAAATTCAGACCATCATGCCCGGGCAGTATGACAACAATCAGCTGCAGATCCTCTGGACCGGCGTTGATCGACTCGATCTTGTCGATCCGACAGTCAATATGATCATCCATGGTGGTGGAGAGGACATGCCGATTCAGCTCGGCAGCGTCAGCCTCGGTATTGTCGCCCAGAGCCTCTCACTGACAGTCGATCTCACGGCGGACGACTTCGAAGTGAATGTCCGCGATGCGCTGAATCTTTCCGATCTGCTGATCATCAACGACCTGGACCTCCGCGTGTTTGGCGATGAGCAGAATCTGACTGTGGTTCATCCTATCGTTGCCGCGACAGCCCAGCTCACAGCTCCCGATGGCACTGTGTCCGTTGCTGGAAGTACCCAGTTCACCGGCCAGTCACTCGCCATCAAAGCCCGACAGTTTGTCACCGACTCCGGAACACTCAATTTGTCCACGGACCAGCTCTCGCTGGTTGTGTCTTCCGTCTCCACGACAGACCTGATCATCGTCAACGACCGTGATCTGCTGCTGAGCAGCGAGATGGATGAAACGCACCTTGTACCGCTCGACAGTGGCATCGCGGCCGTATTCCAGGGGATTACCTGGGTTGCGGGTGTCGCAGCCGAATGGGCCGATCAGGTGTTCGACGGACGGCTGAATCCCTATGCCGTCGCTGTCTCCGGACTGCTGTCCGTCACGCTGCCCGCACAAGCCGAAGATGGCGACGAGGACACCCTGACTGTTCGGGGGGGACTGCGGTCGTGGACCGGCGACATTCGGGTTTCGGCCGATGAAGCTGACTTCCTTGGCGGTACCGCCTCGATCAGAGCGCCTGGCGCATTCGATCTGAAAGCAGCCACCAACGTATGGAGCTATCGACTTGGTACTTCCGCTGAGACCGGTGGCGGAGGCTCCGTCGATCCGGCTCTGGCTCCTGAAACACTCGATTTGCCCACCCGCGATCTCGCGGCTCTGGGGGATGGCTTCAGCAGGATCTCAATTGGTCGTGGCGAGGTCGGAAACGTGATGTTACTTGGTGACGCCTTCAATATGACCACCGTGAAGGCCACTGGACAGGCTCGAAGTGTCGACGCCACGGTGAAGGATCCGCTGACGCTGCTCACGGAAAGCCTGATTGTGGAAGGGGATTTCCGTGTACCTCTCGATCCATTGGTAATTACCGCGAGCACCGCTGAGATTCGCCGGGTGAATGTCCACACACCGAACAACGCCAGCGTGGATTCCGGACTCACGGCCAGTTCGCTGACGCTCAACCTGCAGAGTTCACTGCAGGTCGGTGGCTGGCTGGTCGGGACCGGGGCGGTTGCGATCACCGTTCCGGGCGCTGCGGCAGATTTCGGGGTCATCACAGACGCGGGCAGC
>JALQWE010000739.1 GCA_023258825.1 Planctomycetaceae bacterium
GTGATGGGCCCGTCCAGAAAACTCCAGCGTTTCTTCCCGGCATTTTTCCGTCGCAGCTGCTGGAACGTGTTTTGGGATTCCCAGAACTTCAGAACGGAATGTTCACCAACTACGAAATTGCTGTCAGAAACGGGCTGAAACATGGTCTTCAGGGCCTGCCACGGCAAAAGGAACTAAGAACTCACGACCTCTGCGGGTATTCTAAGGAGAAAGTCGGGTCAGTGACAGGTCTGGACTCAGACTGAAAAAAGTCGGTCAAAAAAGCTGTGTTCGGGAGGGATTTTGCCTGATATTCGCAGCCGCACGTTGATTCCTCGGTCGTCGGCGGTGCCGCTGGCCGAACCAGACTGCGATGTGCCGGGCGGAAATCGGGCGGCGGCGTGTTCAGCCACCGCCCGTCCACTGGTTTACCCGTGTTACATCACGCCTCCGGACTGCATGGACAGGTCCAGGCCGTGTTCCAAAGCCTCTTCGAAGGTCTGCAGCTTCGAGCCGCCGTGGCGACCGTTCGCGGGGAGGACCAGGAAATCGTCAAGGGCGTCCGGGCGCAACAGCTGGGAGTGTCCGTGCGGCAGCAGCAGTTCCGGGTGATCAAACGGGGCCTGTTGCAGTCGCACACGCGGATCGGTCAGATGTTTCAGAAATTCCGCGAGCGCTCGAATATTGTCCGGGTCATTCTGCAGTGCCGGCAACGGATGGATGTCCGATGCCAGGTCCGCTGCATTTCGACGCGAAAAGTCTCCGCCGCGTGCATAAAACTGAAGGACTTCTTCGAGGGATTTCATCCCACCGTTGTGCATGTAGGGACCGGTGAGTTCGACGTTTCGTAGTGAGGGACTGCGGAATGCGCCGTTGATGGACACCGGCTGTGCATAACTCACGGAAATCTTCGGATCCGGATTGCGTCCCAGACGTTCCTGCACCACATAGGACAGCGGTCCGTATTTGGGGTGGTTGTGACCAAGTCCGAGGTCTTCCTGGGTTGGGCGCACACCGATGTTATAAAAACCGCTGTCATAAAGCACCGTGCCACGACCACCCTGCATGGTTTCGATCAAGCCCTGTCGTTCGTGTTGACGCCGCAGGTGGCTGATGGTGGCGCCGGCGAATTCCGGGCCGCCGTGACATTCAATGCAGCGGCCTTCCTTCAGAAACAGATCGAGGCCACGCTTTGCCATCGGAGACAGCGCTGCGGAGTCGCCTCGGGCGAAGCGATCCCACGGTGCCTGATCTGAGACCAGCGTGGATTCGTACAGCATGATCGACAGGCCCCAGAACAGGGAAAAGTTTTCTTCCATCTGTGTGTAGCCGAATGGGGTGACGGTGGTGCCAGACCACCATTCGGGCTGAAAGGCCTCACGAATCAGCGCGCTGTATCCGGCGGTGACATTGTCCAGACCTCGGCCACTGGAATGGCGATACTTTCCAAGCACGCTGTCGTCCACAGCCACACGCTGCTGACTCAGCGGACGCAGCGAGAGCATTTTGCGACCGAGGTCGCTGAAGGTGCGGCGATCCCAGCTGGCTTCGACACGGCTGAGCACCGGTGCCACGGCCTGAGATGCCAGGGCGGCGTTGTCCAGCAGAATCGCCACCGATTCCACCTTGCCTGAGGGATTGCGTTTCAGGACACATGCGTGACGATCCAGATCTCCGAAGGCATTGACACCATTGAAGTAGTGGTTCGCGCGACCGTCCCAGAACAGTCGATCCATGTACACGGCATTAATGACAGAGGGTGCGTTGCGGCTGGTTACCTGTCGCGTCTGCGATCCATCGAGCTGAAAAATCGGATGTGGTGTGCTGCGTCCAGTATCATTGACTCGACCGGGAAGTATCTGCACAAAGCTGCGGCTGACGACGCCCTGGGATCCCGTCACCTGTGGAGTGTCCGACAACACGGGGTTCTGTCCCTGGTCGTCGGCAGGCTGCAGCGGATTCCGGATCCGGTGAAACGGATAGTCTGTGGCTCGTACTGTCTGATTGGGACCCTGGAATTTCGGGAGGGCCTGTGGTGCGGTGCTGTTGGTTGAGCTGGTCCGAGGCTGAGAAGCAGTGTGAACCGGCCCCGGATGCAGAGTGTTGCGTAAACGCAGATCGGCACCGGCATGCCAGTGGCAGGTGGCACAGGCTGTGCGTCCGTCACTGCCAGCTTGCTGGTCCCAGAACAAAGCCTTGCCGAGGGCGATTGCTTTTTCCCGATCACGAATGAATTCATGCAGTTGGGAAGGCCGGGGAATGGCGACCGTATCCAATGCGGCG
>JALQWE010000740.1 GCA_023258825.1 Planctomycetaceae bacterium
CATCGCCTTCGCTCCGGAAATCAGGTACTGCCCGGCGCGGTGCCCGGCCCCCCAGTCCACCAGTCGCCGAATGAACTCAGGCGACGCACCGTCTTTGGGACGCGTGGCCCGCACAAGTCGCGTGACATAGCTGATGATCAAAGGGCTGGCGACCACCTGACCGATCTGTTTCTGCAGGTACAGGATGGACTTGGCGGACAGCACCTTGCGGACCTCGGCACGTTCGCCCGAGGTTGTGGCTTCCAGGATCTTCTCTTCCTCTTCCAGCGTCGGATAGTCCACCTTCACGTTGAACATGAAGCGGTCCAGCTGGGCTTCAGGGAGCGGATAAGTGCCTTCCTGCTCAATCGGATTCTGCGTTGCGATGACGAAGAACGGTTCAGGCAGGCGATAGGTGGTCTGCCCCACGGTCACTTCACGTTCCTGCATGGCCTGCAGCAGTGCGGACTGGGTCTTGGGAGGTGTTCGGTTGATTTCGTCGGCCAGCAGAATGTTGGTGAACACCGGCCCTTCGACAAATCGAAATTCGCGCCGACCGGTTTCGCTTTCTTCCAGCACATTGGTGCCGGTAATGTCTGATGGCATCAGGTCGGGAGTGAACTGAATGCGGCGAAACTGCACATCCAGAAGTTTGGCAATCGTGCTGACGACCAGCGTTTTTGCCAGTCCGGGAACTCCCACCAGCAGACAATGGCCGCCGGTAAAGATCGCGCCGAGAATCTGATCAATCACGGCATCCTGCCCGATGATGACCTTGTGAAGTTCTTCCACCATCACCTCATGATGACGGTGAAACTTCTCCAGAAACTCATCAAAATCACGTTTTTCGGCCACAGGAAGGCTTCCTGAAGTGAGGGCAGGACGAAAGGTGTCCGGAACACGCCACGGGGAAGGATAACGGAAGACCGGCCATTTTTCCTCTGATCACACTGCAGATCCTGCCCGGCCCGTACCTTCGGAATTGGGGGCCCACTGCACAGATTCCGCAGCTTCTCTCAACAATTCGCCCTTTCCGGGCCCCGTTGTGGTTGAATCAGTCCCTCGGAAACGTAACCTTTCCGCCTCTCGGTCAGACGGCCTGCGTGGGGAAATCGGAAATCTTCGCTTCTCCCCGGAAGGCTCTGGTCTGCCCACGTTCACTCGCCCGTCGCTGCCACTGCTGGCACAACAGCACAAACGACGGTGCGGGATCTGCGAAATTCTCACACCTTTCACGGGCAGTTGCCCAGAATCGATCCACGGCCCCCGCAGGGGACGCGGATCAGGGAGCGATTTTCTGATGCATGCCGATTTTGTTCTGTTGCCCGGAGACGGGATTGGTCCCGAAATTGTCGCTCAGGCCCGCCGAGTGCTCGAACAGGTTGCCTCTCGTTTCGGTCACACGTTTCAGATGACCGAGCATCTGATTGGCGGTTGCGCAATCGACGCCTGTGGCGATCCTCTTCCGGAAAGCACGCTGGCGGCCTGCCGCGCGTCTCATGCCGTCCTGCTGGGTGCTGTGGGGGGGCCAAAATGGGACGACCCGAAGGCCAAAACCCGTCCGGAAGCCGGTCTGCTGAAAATTCGTCGCGAGCTGGGCCTGTTTGCCAACCTGCGTCCCACCAAAACCTGGGACGAACTCCTTGATGCGTCACCCCTGCGTCGCGACATCGTGCAGGGAACCGACATTCTGTTTGTGCGCGAACTGACCGGTGGGATTTATTTTGGTGAGTCCGGCCGTCGTCCGCATGCCAGCGGCGAAGAAGCGTGGAACGTGATGATCTATTCCACCGAAGAGATTGAGCGGGTTGTGCGACTGGCTGCTGAAGCTGCCCGCCGTCGCCGCGGAAAGCTCACGATGGTCGACAAGGCCAACGTCCTGGAAGCCTCCCGCTTGTGGCGCCAGGTGTCTGAGCGTCTGATCAAGTCGGAATTCCCGGATCTGCAGTACAACGTGGTGCTGGTGGATGCCATGGCCATGCACCTGATTTCCCGACCGCGTGACTTTGACGTGGTGGTCACGGAAAACCTGTTCGGTGATATCCTCACCGACGAAGCCTCCATGCTCCCGGGGTCACTCGGCCTGCTGCCCTCGGCATCTATCGGTTCCAGCGGACCGGGACTGTTTGAACCCATTCACGGGTCAGCCCCTGACATCGCTGGAAAAAACATCGCCAACCCACTCGCCACGATCCTCGCGGTCGCCATGATGCTGCGATACTCACTGAACATGAACGCAGAGGCCGATGCGATTGAAGCGGCGGTGAATACGGTTC
>JALQWE010000073.1 GCA_023258825.1 Planctomycetaceae bacterium
CAAAGTGGACGGCGTCTACTCCGAAGATCCACTCCGCAACCCCCACGCCATCCGCTACCCCGACATCACCTTCCGCGAAGTTCTCTCACAGAACCTGCAGGTCATGGACGCTCAGGCCATGCACCACTGTATGGAACACAACATTGACATCATCGTGTTCAACTACAAGAAGGTCGGCAACATCGCCCGTGTCGTCGCCGGAGAACGCATCGGCACCCGCGTCTCCAACGAACCTCGCGCCTGAGACTCTTCGCGACCAGCGACAGCGACGGGGGGTGTGGATCAGAAATCCCGCCCCCCGGCCGACGCCTCGGGCCTCGCTCCGATTGCTTTCAGCCCTCACCGCCGCAATCGCGACAGCCCCTCACGCAGACTTGCCCGCGCAGGCAGCATCACCAGCGATCTCTGGCGATAGATCAACGTCGTGACCATCAGGTTCCACAGGCACCGTCCCAGCAGGTAAGCCACCGCCGCGCCCTGCACGCCCGCCCACTGACTCAGCCCATACAACAGCAGCAACTGCACCGGAATATACACCAGAAACAGACCGCTGTAGGTCCGCTCCATCCCCGTGGTCTGCATCACCGGAACTGTCGGACCTGTCAGGCAATCCACCAGCGAAGCCAGCAGCAGCGCGGGCAGCAACGTGGTCACGGCCCGCCACTCAGCTCCCAGGATCATCGGAATCAACGGCGCTGTGATCAGCAGCCCGGCACTCAACACCACCGCGATCAGAAAAATCAGCGTCGAAGCATTCCGGGCCAGACGCCGCGATTCTTCCATACGACCATTGTGATAATGACGTGCAAATCGCGGAATCAGCGTGAGCCCCACAATGCCCAGGGGCAACGAAGGCAGTCCGGCAACCAGCATCGCATACGAGAAGTAAGCGGTGTCCGAAAAACTGCAACTCGCAGACACCACCAGCGGTATCCCGCGCTGGCAGACAATACTTCCCACCGCAACAAACACAAAGGGCAGCCCGGCTGTCACTCGCTGTTGTAAACTTCCAGCCCCTGTCGAACGATCCTGCAACGCCTGCAGATAAATCGGTCTCAGCACACCTCGATACGTCGTCCCACCCCACACGACAAAGGTCAACACCGAAACAATCACGGTCGCCGTCGACGCCGTCAGTGGGCGTGTGGTTAACAACACCATCGCCGTCAGCAGGAACAGCGTCAGCCCCGGAATCAGGATCTGCTCCGGCATCAGCGCCCGTCTCGTGCCCACCAGCGGAATCGCCACCCATTGGCGCAGATACGTCAACGTCAGCGGCACGAACAGAATGGCCGCCAGGGACGCAGCCTGACTCCACGCATGCGGCCCCACTCGCTGAAACAGCACCGCCCCCAGCAGACAGCCTGCGAGCAGCACACCGGACATCAGCAGAGTGCACCAGTGAGTCAACGCGATCTCGGGCGCCGCCACCTCGGGCGACTGATTCAGTGACAGATGCTTGACCAGCACCCGGTCCGTCCCCAGGGGCGCAAGAGTGGCCAGCACGATGGCCAGCGACAGCCCCGTATTGTAGGTCCCATACTCCGCTGGCCCCAGCAGCCGTGCCGTCAGAGTCGTGCAGACGAACATCATCAGCAGGCCCAGCACGCGGACCACCATCGTTCCGAAGGCCTCAGAACCAAATCCCAGCCGGCGGGGTTCTGACTCTGACGTGGTCACGCAGCACCCCCGACGCCCGTCAGCCGAACGTGAACGAAACCAAAACACACATTAAACCCCACGGCGCACTCGCTGTTCTGCCCGCAACCCATCTCAGGCCGCACGTCGCAGGGGCTGTGTCGGCATCTGCAGCACCGGCCGTTCCTTCAGATACGGAGCCAGCAGATCATGCTGCGCACAGTACTCTTTCAGTTCCGACAGCGACATCGCGTTGTCAGGCGAACTGATGTACGCATTGTGCACCTCAGACGAAACAATGTCGCTGTAGTCGTACGCGATCTCTTCATACACACTGCGAAACGCCGGAAGCACCGCGAACATTTCCGTCAGCTCCACCGTCCGTCGCGTCTCTTCATCACTCATCAGCTCTTCATACAGCTTTTCACCGGGCTTGGCACCGATTTCTGTGATCGGCATGCGGCTGGGATGACACCCGGACTGCTCGGAGAGTTCGTCGATCATCACCCGGGCAAGATCGGCGATACGAATCACCGGCATCTTGGTCACAAAGACTTCCCCGCCGCGAGCCATTTCTGCGGCCGCCAGCACCAGTCGACAGCTTTCTTCCAGAGTCATGATGAAGCGTGTCATCCGCCGATCCGTCAGTGTTACCGGTCCGCCATTCTCGATCTGACGGGCGAAAATCGGAATCACCGACCCACGCGATCCCAGCACATTCCCGAAGCGTGTCGAACTGAAAATAGTCCGCCGCTGCATCTTCAGACTGTTCGCTGCCGTGATCAGCCGCTCGCCCATCAGCTTGGACGTGCCCATCACATTCGTGGGATTCACTGCCTTGTCGGAACTGGTGAAAATCACTCGCTCCACGTCATTGTTCAGAGCCGCCTCGATTACATTTTTCACCCCCATGATGTTCGTCTGAACTGCATCAAAAGGAGCCCGCTCGCACAGAATCACATGTTTCAGCGCCGCAGTGTGCAGCACGATATCAACCCCGGAAAACATCCGGTTCAGCTTGTCCGCATCCCGCACATCACCAATCTGACACAGACTGGAAACACGCTGCTGCGGATTCTGGCGAGCATGATCC
Source organism: Planctomycetaceae bacterium (assembly GCA_023258825.1). Taxonomy (GTDB): domain Bacteria; phylum Planctomycetota; class Planctomycetia; order Planctomycetales; family Planctomycetaceae; genus SXXK01. The sequence continues at coordinate 2,732 of JALQWE010000073.1, forward strand.
AGCAGCTCCTGCTCCAGAAAAAACACCTCCGACTCATTCGTGTCAATCGCCCGGATTTCCCGCGGCTGATGACTCAGCAGCTGGCGCACCAGTTCTCGCCCCACCGTTCCACAGCCACCTGTCACAAGTACGGTTTTTCCGGCAAAAAAAGACATGAGCACTCTCTGCAGCAAAAGGGAAGTCGAAGAATAAAAGACAGGACTGGAATGGTGAAATCGTGTTGAACCAGAAGATGGTCGCGTTTTGCTCCGCCGAAACGGTCACGCTGGATTTCGCGTCGCGAATTCAGACACAGACAAACCGACACACCGGAGACATCACCGGGGATATCACTGGCCCCCCCACCGTTCTCACGCCGCGCGATGCCGGTACAGGCTGGGATCAATCATCTGCACCATGGCGCCCACGTTTAATCCGCCACCCAGATGGCGATTGACCTGCCCCAGTGTGATTTCCGGATGAGCCAGTAATTCGTTGTAACTGATGTTCACCAGCTTCAGATGACTCTGAGTCGGTAGCCAGCCGTAGAAATTTCGCAGTTCACGCTCAAACAGCGCCTTCATGGTCGCGTCGGGGATGTCTGTCACGATTCCCCGGCGTTCCAGCATCTTCTTCTGAGACTGCAGGATCTCGTCGACCTGACGCCGCATAAACAACACTCGATACTCACGATCAGCCGGAAGGTGCTTCAGCAGGCTGTAAACCATCTTCACGGAATGTCCCGGAGCCCGTTCAACCCAGGCACTCTGCGCCTGCAGACTCTTGACGTCTTCAAATTCATAGTATCCATTGGGATTGTCTTCATCAGGAGTCCGCAGCGAATCCGTCAGCGCCGGAATTCCGCCAGCCTCCAGCATCCGCATCATCAGCGACGTACCGGACCGTGGAAGCCCCGAGACCACCGTGATCCACGACTCAGCCGACTCAGTGGCCGGTGCAGCCTCTGACACCGGCATCGCGTCACTGGCCTTCTTCAGCAGGTTCATCAACTGCCCTTCCGTCAGCGCCCCGGTGCGACGGTCCACCGTCTGCCCGCCAGCCCAGGCAATAAAGGTCGGCACACCACTGACCTGATACCGCGCCGCCAGCCCCGGACTGCGGTCAATGTTCACCGAGTACACGTCGGCCCAGTCACCAACCTTCACCGCCAGACGATCCACCACCGGCTGCATCATCCGACACGGAGGACACCAGGACGCCTGAAAATCCACCAGCACCGGGCGATCAGACCGCAGCACCATCTCGTCAAAATCCGCTTCTCGCAGTTCCATAACTCCGTCTTCCACACTGTAGAGATCACTCTGAATATCTGCTGACGATTGCCCGCCGCATGCTCCGCACAACACCTATCCGGAACCCTGCGAACAGACCGAACTCTCTGTCCACCCCGAAACCTCAGGCCGACGGCTTCCACGTTTCCAGGACTTCCAGAGTTCCATGTTCACCCGACCACTTTGTCTTCGGAAACAGCGTGTCCTTCTGCGCCAGAATGCGTGCCTTGTGCTCCGGCTGCAGCAGAACCCGGAACAAATGCCGCACCTCGTCCGCAAACCCCGATTCAGACGCAAAGCCGAAACGCTCACCCAGCTTCTCATGAATCACTTCGTACGGATGTTCTTCCGATTCCACGCGCGGATTCTCGATTCGCTGAACCTCCACATCCAGGTCAAACTCACGCCCGATCGTGGCCACCATCTGCGCGATCTGCAGCACACTGAACACGTCCGTCACCTGGTTCACCACATCGTACTGACCAGGTTCGGGCGGAGCCGCAATCAGTCGTGTGATGCACTGCATGGCATCTCGCAGCGTGATGTAACCACGCATCTGATTTCCTGATCCGTAAATCGTCAGCGGCATCCCGATCACGGCCTGGGCGACGAAACGATTGACCACCGTCCCCCACCATTCATCGATGTCAAATCGAGTACTGAGGTCCGCATGCGCCTGCAGCTCTTCGGAATAATTCCCGTAAATCACCCCCTGCATCACGTCATAACTTCGCAGCCACCAGTATTTACACGCTTCATACACGCTGAAGGTGCCTTGCACCTTACTTACATGGTAAAAGCTGACAGGATCCCGTGGTGTTAGTTCTCCCCCAAGACTCCATTCCTGCCCCTGGTACTGCAGAACAGCATCACCCGGGAACAAGCCCTCAAACAGCGGGCGCCCCGTCAACGGACTGCCATATTCCCCCATCGTGCCCAGCTTGATGATGGACGCGTCCGGCGCATGATCCCGGACACCAAACAATAAACCCAGCGTTCCCACCACGTTGTTCTGAATCGTATTCACCGCCCGTTCCACATCCGCCATGCTGTACGGAGCACTGGGGATTTCAGCGAACTGGACAATCGATTCCGGCTGAATCTCCCGGATGTAAGCAAACAGCGATTCACGATCCAGCAGGTCCATCTCACGAAATTCGATGTCGACCCCCAGATGCTCCTTTGCCGCCGCCACCCGCTCCGCCATGCTGCGGATTTCTGTGACCGACTGAGCCCCGCGCTCCGCCACCAACCGGCGTCGCAGCAGATTGTCGATGCCATACACCCGGCACCCCAGCTTCGCCAGCTTCAGCGCCAGTGGCCAGCCCAGATAACCGTCCATCCCCAGGATCAGCACCCGCATGCCGTCCAGCAGGTACCCGTTCTCTGTCTGCTTCCACTCACTGCAGGATTCAAACGTGATCGATAACGGATCGAAGTAACCGATCTCCGGACGCCGCCGACACTCCACCACCAGCTGACCTTCAGCCGCCTTGCGAAACGCCGCCTGGCCACAGGCACGAAAGTCCACATGCCCCTTGAATTCCACCGCAGGGCAGCTCCAGCATGTCTGGCCGGCATTGTGGCAGGTTGATTGAGTCATTGATCAAGAATCCTGAATCGAAGTCGAAGTGGTGCTCACACAGTCACCGATCGCCTGAAAACCCATCCAGGGCAGCCCCGGCAGCCCCGTCGCCCCGGCACCGTCTCAGTTCTGAGCCGTGTTCCGGGGCCTGCTGTTCATGTCACTAAGCCGCCCGCCGCAGGCAGCCGTACTGCTGAGGCCTCAGGACCTGCAGCACATGCTCCACATGCATGTCCTCCGGAATCACGCCGTGTTCTGTCCCACGCACAAAAAAAGTAGACTCTTCATACGTATGCCGACCATTGATCAGCGTCGGTTCCACCAGAGCGGAAAGATTCAGACGCCCCGACAGAGCCACATCCGGAGCCGGCATCACGATCAGATCCGGCGCCCGATGCGAATAGGGCCCGCTGTACACACCGGCCCCCCGAATCACCTCAGTCGCCACCGGCTCGCCCTCAACCTTCACTGACAGCAGATACGTGGTGATCGCCTGCATCAATGCTTCCGCGGCGTCCGGTGTCACACTTCCCCCCGGATAACGCCCCTGGCGATGCAGATAAATCCGGCCCGGATCCATCGCGAATGCCGAACTCTCCGACAGCATGTCCGAAAAGGCCGGACGCGGTGAATCCTTCAGCTTCAGAAACCCACCCTCAGCCAGTAGACAATTCAGATTCACACTCCGCCGCTGCCGCGCAAATCCATGATCAGATACCGCGGCCAGTTGAGTCCGGTCGTCCAGTCGCTCCAGAATTCGCCCCAGCTGCCGGTCCACTTCGTGATAATAGTCCAGAAACGTCTGATGAAAGGGCGACGTCGGATCTTCGTAGTCTTCCCACAGATAATGATTCAGTCGATCCGTTCCCGTGAAGACAAACATCACGTTCTGCCACGCTTCACGCCCCCAGTGATGATGCAGGGCCTCACAACGCGTGGTCATCACACGCCGCAGCTCTTCCACAAATCGGGCCTTGCCCTTCTCCACCAGCGACATGTCCGCATCCACCGAATAACGGATGCTTTCCAGCCACGGCAATTGCTCCGCGGGATACACCGCTCGCTTCAGATCCAGCGCCACAAAGCCGGAAACCAGCATCCCGTTCAGTGGCTGCGCCGGGTACGTCTGAGGCACATTCATGATCAGACTCGGACCAGACTCCGGCTCCGCCCAGAACGGACGCGCCCGGAAGGTGCGGGACGACGTAAAGCCCAGGCTGTAGCTGCCGTCCATCAGATCCGTAAAACCAAACACATTGTGCCCGCCGGAATTCTGACCGGTGACGATCGAAGCCCAGGCGGCCGATGACACCTCAGGCAACGCCGATTTCATCGGCACCAGCGTGCCCGATCTCAACAGCTGCGCACTATGAGGCATCACGCCGGATGCAGCAAACTTCTGCCACATCCACCGCGGCAATCCATCGATGCCAAGCAGAAATAAATCCATGCCCCCGGCCTCCCTTCCGGATCCCTAACCCACGCAAGTCCCTCGTGGTCGCTGCCAAACCACCGTGCAGCCACACGCAATCACAGATAACCCAACTGCCGCAGCCGCTCAGTCACCGCTTCCGTATCCTCAGCATCCATAAACGCGTCCGCTTCACACTGGTCCATCAGTGTGCAGTGCAGGTGCGGAATCTGCCGTCGAGAAAGCTCGGAAACCAGCTGCAAAGCCACCGGATGGTGTTCTTCAGAAACCACCACTATCCGAGTCATCTCGGGACTGCGCAAAGCCCCCAGCTCGGTCGCCAGCGAATCCTGCCATGCAACAGCCGTCGGCTGAGTCGCAGACACCGGGCCACACTGCAATCCGTCACGCCCCCGCGTGATATGCAGCACCCCGCGGGACGTATTCAGAACCTGTGACGTCAGATTCAGCAGAGCATCCCCGCCATGCAGCACTTCCATAATGGAATTGGCGGTACTGGAACAGGCTGTCGTCATCGTACACCATCCGTGGTGGGTTTTTACTTGCAAACAGTTCACACGACGCCCCGCGAGCAGGTTCCTCCCTGCGCCCCGGGATCCACTGTGAACTGTAATCTTCTGCGGATTCTGACACAACACAGGTTTCTTCCGCAGTTTTTGCCGGTTTTCCCATCGAACACTCGCACCAACAGGCCAGCCTCGGCGCCACCCTGCCACTTCCGTGTATTCCGTGGTTCCGCCCGCAGATTGTCGCGTTTCGCTCCGTCGAAACGTAACTCCCGCGTTCTCCATCACACCAAATCTTCCTCTCGGTGGGCTTACACCACACCGCTCGCCAGCGTCAGACACCTCACTCGACACCCCGCCATCCAACACTGCCCAACCACGAGCGCCCGCGTTCTCCCAACCGCCCCTGAAATCCCCGCACCCCCAGGATACCAACGCCCCGGCTGTTCACCAACCCGCCAGAAACCAAACGGTTCCGAGCGATTTCCTGTTGTTGCATCCGGAGATTCCCGCTACAACCACAACGCCGGAATCGGATCCATGCCGACCCGCCGCAAGCTTGTTCCCCGAGACGCCTGCAAAGGTGAATCAGCCCCCTCTGTGCCCCGGACGTTTCGCAGGAGGGACGGTCAGCAAGGACTGCTGCGATGAGCATGACCGCGGTGACCAGACGCCATTCAGGGCTCCCTGGTGACTGTCGATTCCGCAGAGAACGCTCTGGGCCGGCAGCGAGGACATCCAGCACCTCAGCGGCCACGGCCAACTCGTTCACCGCGTCAACAGTTTCATTTCATACCCACAAAGGGTTTCTGACCACACGTTCAACGGCTTCCTGAGGATAGTTTTTCGGTAGAGGGCAGTGCGTTGCAGACTCATACGTATCAACGTGGTGACCTGGTGATCTACACCGTCACAAAGCAGAGCGCCCACCCGGGGCCGCGAGCCCGGGAAATCCATCCCTCCGAACTGGGCGAAGACTACTCGTACCTCGTCGACAAATTCTGGATGGTGGCCGACCTGCCTTCCGCCGACCAGATCATTATCGTCACCCGCCGAGGCAAGACACGTCAGGTTTCCGTACGCGACCCCATGCTGCGCAAGGCCAACTGGTGGCAGCGATTCCGCCATCGCAATCGCTTCCCGGACCCCTCCATTCTCAGCACACCACCGCAAAAAGTCGCCCACGCGGACTAAGCAGGCGCAAGACCGGCGGTAAGCAGACGTGTCCAAAGTCACCGAGAAACAAATCTCCGTGAACTCAGCAGAAATGCGCCCCGCCGCGGGAAAACCACCACTCACCCCAAATCGCCTATTTCACCAAAACAGCTGCCTTTTAGGTTGCGGCACCCCGGGGATGCTCCCTACCGTGGTGACAATTCGCAACCAATCGGCACGACCCACCAGCATGGTTTGATCGCTACAGGCCGCGCCGCCCCGGTTGCACGACCGGACCAGCACTTCCCTCCCCACCACGGCAGCAGGCGGGCACCAGCATGGGCGTGATCGAACAGTGGCATGGCAACCCGCAACGACTTTCCGCACTCGTCCAGACACTGCAGGATGCCATTCGCACGCTGCAGACCGAACGACCGCGGGAAATCGACCAGTCGTCCCAGAAAGCCGCACGACGTACCCTCCTGCAGCAGCAATCCGGCGACATAGCCCTCGCAGATTTAAGACTGGAACGGATTCTTGCCGGCAACGATTTGACGGACATCAGTTCCCTCGCACTCGGTCTGCACCGTTCCCGTTCCGTGGGACGGATCGTCATTCGGCATCAGGGCCGACTCGCCGGCTATGCCACAGGTTTTCTGGTCGCTCCCGGCGTGCTGATGACCAACCACCACGTTTTCCCGGATCCAACCTGGGTTCGCGACAGTCTGCTCCAGCTGAACTACGAACGCACGATGTTCGGTGACGAAACCGAGCCCGTCTGTTTTGCGTTCTCCACAACGGTCCCACCCATCATTGATCGCGCGCTGGACGTGGCCATCGTCGCCGTCGAACCGGAATCAAAAGACCGACAACCGTTGCAGCAGTTCGGCTGGCTCACACTGGATCCCCAACCCGGCAAGGCCTTTGTGGGCGAGTATCTCACGATCATTCAGCATCCTGCCGGAGAACGAAAACAGATCTGCGTGCGTGAAAACAAACTCCTGAAGTACGCCGAGAATGAACCATTCCTCTGGTACCAGACGGACACGGTCGGCGGTTCCTCAGGCTCACCCGTATTCAATACAACATGGGACGTCGTGGCCCTGCACCATCAGTCTGTTCCCCGAGTCACCTCGCGCGGCGGTAAGCTGCTGCCACTCACCAGAGAAGGACGCGTCTGGACACCGGACATGAGTGACCAGGCCATCGACTGGATTGCCAACGAAGGCGTCCGAATCAGCAGTATTCTGCAACTGCTGACACAGCAATACGCCGGGCACCCACTGGCCCGCGCAATCCTGCGGCGCGATCCACCACCCACGGCGGCACCGCCCACGTCAGCGCACGCCGAATCACGCCCACAATCCGATTCATCCGGCGGTATCAAAGTCACGCAGCAACCGGATGGACGCACCACCATTCTGGTGCCCATCGAAATTGATGTTCGCCTGAATACAGCCCGGCTGACAGCCCCCGGTACAACTCCCGGCATGCCCAGTGATCGCCCCACAGCGACCGACCCCGATTCTCACACCACACGGCAAATCACCGCGCCGCACTCAGCCCACTCGGATCACGCCCCCGGCAATTCCTGGTCAGCTGTCGCCGTCACCGAAAAGGTGGAAATTGACACCTCAAACTATGACCGTCGCAATGGATACCAGCCCGACTTCCCGGGTGGCGGAATCAAGGTGCCGCTTCCACGAGTCGTGGGCAGGAAATTCGGAAAACCCCTGAAACTGAAGAATGGCCGCACAGAACTGAAATACTGGAACTACAGCGTCGTCATGAATGCCGATCGCGGCCTGGCATTCTTCTCCGCCGCCAATGTTCGCCCCAAAGCCCAGCTGGGCCAGCGTGACGGCGGCAGTTTTATCCGGGACAGACGCGTCGACGAAGTGTCGAAGGCCTCACAGATCGGCGAAACGTTCTACGGACGGCAGTCGAGCTTTGAAAGTGGCCTGCGCGACACCAATCCCTTTGACCGAGGGCACCTGACACGTCGCGAAGACCTGCAATGGGGCCAGACACTGGAAGAAGCCAAACGCAACGGCGATGACTCCTTCCACTTTACCAATTGCGCCCCCCAGCATTTTGCCTTCAACCAGCTGAACGACGCCAGCGGACTCTGGAACCGTCTGGAAGTCATGGCGATCCGCGGCCTGACAGACGCCCCCAACCTGTGCCTGATCAACGGTCCGGTGTTTGACGCTCCGGACAGTGAACGGAACGGAAATCAGATCCAGCGTCTGCGACTGGACGGAACACGGCGTCCCGACCCGAAATTTGGCGGCGTGGCAATTCCGCGAATGTTCTTTAAGGTCATCGCCTGGCAACAGAACTCCCAACTGCAGGCCCGCGCGTTTGTCGTCAGTCAGGAAGTTCTGCTGGAGCAGGACACACGCATCCGCGAAGAGTCCCTGACACAGTTGACGGCAGATGAAATCGCCATCTACGAAGTCCGCCTGCGCGACCTTGAAAAACTCACCGGCCTCCGCTTTGGAATTGCCGACACCGCCTCCGTTCGCCTCACAGAATCCCTCGACGCCTCCACCCCGCAACGCCGCATCCAGTCAGACACCGACCTGTAATCACCGTCCCCCCTCCAGGCCGCAAACAACATCAGGACGGCGCGACTCCTGCCAGACCGCCCCCCTTCGCCCTCCCCGGCCACGTCCCTCCCGATGCACAAACCGAACACCGAAAACTGACCACTGAAAACTGAAAACTGAAAACTGAAAACTGAAAACTGAAAACTGAAAACCATCCCCGCTCCCTCACGGTCGCGGCTC
>JALQWE010000741.1 GCA_023258825.1 Planctomycetaceae bacterium
ACCGCCAAAGCCGACAGCCCAATTCCGGACTCAACAGGGCGATCGTCGCGTTTCGCTCCGCCGAAACGACCACCCAGAGGTCTCCAGCACACCAGTGAACGCAGGTAGGCTCTCCGAGACGTCTGCGTTGTTGACGCTCACGTCAAAGGTATTCTTCTCGGTGGGCTGACGCCGCACCGCTCGCCATTTCGGGAGGCGACTGTGAACATCGCTTCGCCATCACATCCTCCACCGTCGGACTCCATCCCGCCTGCAGCATGACGATCGAGTTGTACCGCTGCATTTGACGGATGGCCCGGGACTGGAGAGTATCCGTAGATCCGGCGGCATGGCAACCTGCTCAGGCTGCTCCAGCCAGTCGCTCACGACTCATATCCCACCCGAGTTCCCTCCAGTACAAGGTGCATCATGCGAAGTACGCAGGTTTCCAGCCTCGCTGTCATCGTTGGCCTGTTGTGTTCCCTGTCCTTCACTGTCGCCGACGAAAATCCGGACAGAATCGTGCAGCCGGATGTGCCCCATGGAAAGCTGATCACGGGTGAATTCAACAGCAGCCAGATCTACCCCGGAACCAGTCGCAGCTACAGTGTGTACATCCCGGCGCAGTACCGCGAAGATCAACCGGCAAAGTTAATGGTCTTCATGGATGGTTCCGGATACGCCAGCACCGATGGTGCATTCCGCGTCCCGGTGGTGTTCGACAATCTGATTCACAAGGGACAGATGCCTGTCACGATCGCGGTCTTTGTGAACCCGGGAACAATTCGCGGACTGAAGCCTGATGCCAAAGACCGCAGCAACCGTTCCTTCGAATACGACTCCATGGGGGACCGGTACTCCAGGTTTCTGCTCGACGAATTTCTTCCGGAAGCCCTGAAGGGCTGGAATGTCTCAACCGCACCCGCAGACCGTGCGACGGCTGGTATTTCATCCGGTGGCATCTGTGCCTTCACGGTTGCCTGGGAACGGCCCGATCAGTTCGGAAAAGTGCTCAGCCACATCGGAAGTTACACCAACATCCGTGGCGGCTGGGCCTATCCGGGACTGGTTCGCAAAACAAAGGACAAGCCCAAAGCCATTCGCGTGTACCTGCAGGAAGGACGCGATGATGTGAACAACCTGCACGGCCACTGGCCACTCAGCAATCAGGACCTGGCTGCCGCACTGCAGTTTGCCGGATACCAGTACCGTCTGGACATGACCGATGGGGGCCATAGTGGAAAATGGGGCGGCGAACTTCTTCCCGAGGCCCTGCGCTGGCTCTGGTCAGAGTCTCCGGAATCCACAGTGCTGCCACGCACCGAGACGAAGCCTGACTGGAGTCCGCATCCCAACGCGGTCGTGCAGGAGCAGGTTCCGCAGGGGAAAGTGGAACAGATGGCCCCCTGGAAATCCGCGATTTTCCCGGGCACTGTTCGCAACTGGTCCGTCTATGTGCCGGCACAGTATCGCGCCGATCAGCCAGCGGCGCTGATGGTGTTTCAGGACGGCGAACGCATGCGGGATGTCCAGGGACGCTGGCGCGTTCCGGTGGTCTTTGACAATCTGATTGCCCGCGGCGAAATGCCCGTCACCATCGCCGTCTTCCTCGACCCCGGCCATGATGAAACACGGGAAAAACGCGACAACCGCGCGTCCAATCGAAGCTTTGAATATGACAGTCTGGGAGACCGCTACGCAAAGTTTCTGCTGGAAGAAATCCTGCCGGAAGTCAAAAAACGTTACACCATCAGCGAGGATCCCAATCTGCATGCGATTGGTGGCTCCAGCTCCGGTGCCATCTGTGCCTTTACCGTGGCGTGGGAGCGGCCGGATGTCTTCCGTCGCGTTTACAGCAGTGTCGGAAGTTTTACCAATCTCCGCGGCGGCAATGTGTATCCATCCCTCGTGCGAAAAACAGAACCAAAACCGCTGCGCGTCTACATGGCAGACACCAGTGGGGACATCGACAACCAGTTTGGCAGCTGGCCATGGTCCAATCAGTTGATGGCCGCCGCGCTGAAATACATGGGGTACGATCTGCGATTTGACTGGGCCGAAGGCTACGGGCACAACGCTGACTTCGGAGGTGCGAAGTTTCCCGAGGCCATGAAGTGGCTTTGGCGCAGCGAACAGCACCAGCCCGTCTATGACACCCGCGGTGATCTTGGCGGTGACCTGACACTGCTGAAACTGCTGGTTCCCGATGCCTCCTGGGAACTGGTCGCCGATGGACTGGGGTTTGCCGATGCTCTGTGTACCGATGCCGCCGG
>JALQWE010000742.1 GCA_023258825.1 Planctomycetaceae bacterium
GGTCCAGGTTCGCATTTCCCGGGTCTGGGAAGGTTTTTCACCCGTACATCCCGCCCGTCTTCCATATCTTCCGTGTTTCTGTCGCGCAGCCCTCTGTCCCACTCGGGAGATTTGAAAGTGCCTTTGCTGCCTGCTGCGGATGGTTCGTCACGCGCATCGCCGTGTTCGGGAATCCCAGGGGCATTTTCGTCTTCCGGATCCCCCAACCTCGTCATCTCGGCGGAATGGCGTTGCCCCGCCGCACCTGGTAGATGCCACCACGGTGAATTCAGCTCCCCCAAAACGTTCGCCCCGCGCCGGTCTCTCGGATGTTCGGCCCTGATTATGTCCCCCGATGGCCCCATGACACATCCCTCAATGGATCGCACTGGGGGACGGGCCGTGAGCAAATCTCTGCATCCCGGCACCACCCCGGTGTTTCTACCTGCGCGTTCAGTTGCGGTTTTCTCGAAGTTGACCACAATGCATGGCTCTGAAGATTGCCGCCACTGCCAGTCAGCCCGGCGCTGAGTTCAGGGTTCCCGGATGATTTCCTGTGTCGCATGAGTCCGTTGTAATGCCGCTTGTACTCAACCTCCAGAATGTCGCTCGCTCGTTTTCCGGGCCTACGGAAACGGTGTCCATTCTTCGCAATGTCAATCTGCGAGTGCCCTCGGGGGCTGCTGTTGCCATTCGGGGACCCTCCGGCTGCGGAAAAAGCACACTTCTGTACATTGCCGGGACCCTCGATCAGCCAACCTCAGGGCTCGTTGAAATTCTGGGGGAGAATCCATGGCGGCTTTCTGCCTCACGGCTGGCGGCTTTTCGAAATCAGCACATCGGATTCATCTTCCAGGACCACCAACTTCTCCCCCAGTGCAGTGTCCTCGAAAATGTGCTTCTGCCGTCACTCGCGGGCTTCGCAGCCCACTCAGACGTGCGCGGTCGCGCGATCCAACTCATCGATCGCGTGGGTTTGTCACATCGTCTGCATCATCGGCCAGGGCGGCTTTCCGGGGGGGAACGCCAACGCGTGGCCGTCTGCCGAGCTCTGATTCACCAACCATCGCTGCTGCTTGCCGATGAACCCACCGGGAACCTTGACCCCAAATCTGCTGCTGAAGTCGGCTCACTGCTGCTTGAAGTCGCTGCTGAAAATGAAACGGCTCTGCTCTGTGTCACCCACAGTGATGAACTTGCCAGCCGTTTTCCCCACACCATTCAGCTCAATGATGGCATGGTGACGTTTTCTGCTCTGCCCGTAGCCGCCACCTGAACAGAATTTCACACAGCTGCACGTCTGCGATGCTGTACACACAGCGGTGTCCCCGGTTGGCGCTTCGTCTGCCGCTTTCAAGTGGCGCCGCATCATCTTTTCGCCGACAATTCGCGGGATTTGATCCATCGATTTTATCTCACCGGTTTGTTCGTGAGATTTGCCGCAATCGCTACCACTCGCCAAGTCGATAGCGGTGTTCTCTCCTCGTGTTTCCTGCTCGAGCCGTCTGTCTCGGCCCGAATTCTTCGCAGAATCCAGTCGAAGCGGGACGATACCCCCCGTGGTTCCGGCTTCCCAAACAGCGTGTCATTGTTGTCCACGGACGCAGTCCGCACGTTTTCATGGGGAACCGCTGCCAATCAGGCCTTTGCTGCTGGGCTCCACGGGCCTTGCGGACTGAATGAGCGGGTCACCGCTGTCGCACCGGCGACTGCCGATCCAATCAGACGGCACTGGGGGCTGAAACTTCAAGAATGTACTGGTGTTTGAGCATGGGATGCGTGTCATGAACGTCCGAGTTTCCCTGATTATTCTTGCCGCTGCCATTTTCATGGCCGTCTGGGACGCAGACCAGAAGGCGATGCACAGGGACAGCGTTGCCCTCGCGAAGGCACGAGCCACTCAACAGGCCCTTGTCGGGGCCACAACTGCCGCCTCCGGCGAACAGTCTGCCGCGAAACTCCAGGTCCCGGCGACCGCAATTCCCGTTGTGCAGACTGCGACTTCCGGAACAGATGTCGCTGCTGATTGCATCCCCGTGCCGGCCCGATTGGCCGCCGGAACATGGGAAGTCACCAGTGAGAGCGGGCGGCAGTCACGCATCACGATCCATACCAGCCAGTCTGAACAGTCCGAGCAGAATTTCTGCATCATCACGACGGAGCAGGGCCACCGCTGGTGCTTTGTGCGAGTTGCCAACCTGCGTGCTGCCGACGCTGGGACCGAGCCCACTGCACACTGAACGCTGTCCAGCTGATAACGCGTCACTATGAAA
>JALQWE010000743.1 GCA_023258825.1 Planctomycetaceae bacterium
GACGGAGTGTTTCATGCTGTTGCAGAAAGCGGCGGCAGGCTCGAGCCAGGACAGGCAGTTCCAGGCCACTGAAAAATCGTCCCTCGTCCAGCAGGACTCGCAACACCACCATCTTATAACACTTATTCAGGCTGGTCGTTTCCAGCATTTGCAGCCAGGCTCCAAACTGCTGGTGTACCAGCTGTTCGTCGGGGGTCAGATCGCCTTCGTGCTGCAGAAAGCCAAACCAGCTGCCCTGTTCGACGGCAATCAGCCGCGGTTGCAGTCCGTGGGCATAGACTTCGGCCATGGCCGGGCGGTGGTCCAATGAGTCGCGGAGGGCACGGTAGGCTTCCACGGCCTGCTGCCGGCCTCGGGGCAACACGTCCTGCAGCAGTTCCCGGGCAGCAAGTTCCACATCCAGCAGGCAACCGGGCGGCAGCTCGGGCGGTTCCCCGTCCAGCCAGCGGCGAAGGGCGGTTGAGGAATTGTCGCGGCCGTTCAGGGACAGCAGTTGCAGGATGCGTTGTGCGAAGACGCGGTGATTGCCAACAAAATCGAGTACTACCAGGCGGGATTTGCCTTCACACGCGCGCAGTCCTCGGCCCAGCTGCTGCAGAAAGATGACTTTGGATTCGGTCGGCCGCAGGAAGATCACGCGATCCACAGCGGGAATGTCCAATCCTTCGTTGAACATGTCGACAGCGCACAGGGCCTGCAGGGCACCGGTCCGCAGCTGCTGCAGCGATTCGCCGCACGGATCGCCACCAGTTCCGGAGAACACCGCTGCGGCCGTCAGTCCCTGTCGCTGCAGCCAGTCGCGAGTCCAGAGCGCGTGTCGAATGGAACAGCAGAAGACAATCGTGCGCTGAGCGGGGTGCTGCTGCATCGCGGACCAGAGTCGATTCATGCGGTCGCTGTGCTGCACCAGTTCTTCCAGCCGGGCCTGATCAAAGCGCCCGTTACGCCAGGGGATCTGCTGAAAGTCGACGGTATCTTTCAGCCCGATATAGTGAAAGGGGACAAGAGCCTCTTCGGCAATCCCGTCTCCGATGGACGCGTACCAGGCGAGGTGATCATCAAACAGGGACGCGATGTCGACGCCGTCAGCTCGATCGGGGGTGGCTGTCAGTCCAAGGATGAATTGACAATTCAGTTTCGCAAGGACTCGGCGATACCCCGGAGCATGGGCGTGATGCACTTCGTCGATCACGACATAATCGAACTGCTGTTCCGCCAGCAGCGACAGACCTTCCGGCCGGGACAGTTTCTGGATGGTGGCAATGGTCAGCACCCCGTCCAGCTCGTGGCGATTGCCGGCGAACCAGGTGGAAGCAGCCGGAGAGAAGGCTCGGTCCAGAACCAGTGACAGAGTTTCTTCGGCCTGAACCAGCAGATGGGCGCGATGGGCAATGACCAGGACTCTGGGCCGCCGTCCGAGTGTCAGTCCAAACTGCAGCGCATCGAACGCGGCCAGCCAGGTCTTGCCCATTCCGGTGGCGACGGCGACCAGAGCGCGGGAATAGCCGGACTGGCGGATCGACTGCAGGGAATTCAGGGCCTGCCGCTGCCATGGTCGCGGGGTGAAACCGGGCCGTCGCTGATCGACCGCAGCGGACTCCGGCTGGTCAGCACGCACCACCCGGACTCGTTCAGCATACTCGTTGAGCAAACCCGGGGACAGGGGGGAGGCCAGTTCCCAGAGCGTCGTGAATTCGGTGGCGACCTGGGCATGAGCCAGCGGGGCCGCCTGACTTTCGCTGAGCAGATTCCATTCAATCCCCGTCTGCAGGGCCGGGCGGGACAGGTTGCTGCTGCCGACGGCTATGAAGCCGGAATCGTCGTCAAGAATCTGCCAGGCCTTGGGATGAAACGACGTCGGGTTGCCGGGCAGTCGGTCCAGTTCGATCAGGCGCACGTGCAGACGGTGTTCGTTGAGTTCTTCGGCGATGAGTTCGGACCAGCCATGAAGTCGCCGCAGGGCCAGTGGATCGGAGATGCAGAGGTAGTCACTGACGAGGATGCGCACCTGGGCGCGATTTCGCAGGGCCAGAAACAGCTGCTGCTCAATCACATCCAGCCCGGAAAGTTGAACGAAGGCCGCGAGGATATCCACAGCGCGGGCTCCGGCGATTCGCCAGGCGAGGTGATCCCACAGCGGGGATCGGGGAACTCCGGCCGCCAGCAGCAGGGGCGGACGCTGATGCGGAGCGGGGCTCGAAAGATCCGCAGCTCGCACGCTGCGAACGTTTGCTGAATCCGAAGCCCCC
>JALQWE010000744.1 GCA_023258825.1 Planctomycetaceae bacterium
GTGAGGGAGGTAGGAAAAACGGCGCACGCGAACCCGAATAGCTGAAAAATCCGAAAAAACGGCACATTCGGTTTTCCGAGCACAACAGGAAGAGTAAAACGGATACAGCCGAAGTCTTACTCGTTTTCGGAGGGTAAATCAGCAGGCAGTTCCGGGGGCAGCTAAAGACAAGATGTCCTGATGTGGCATGAATTTCGAGGCAAAGTGTTTCTCCGAATTGTGGAATGACTCAGACAGTCAGTTCTGAACCCGGCCCACCGTTCCCCTGAAAAATGAAACTTCAGTTCTGCTCTGCGTCAAGTCTGCTTGAAAAGGCTTCCGGAATGTTCAGGCCATTTTTTATCGCGCTGATGCTGCTATGGGTTACGGATGGCGCGATTGCGGACATCATCGTCACTGTGCAGAGCGGCACAATTGCAGAGGGTGGAACCGGCTATGTTGATGTGTACGCTCGCTCAACGGGTGCAGACAGTTTTTACCTGACATCCTACCACCTGAAGATTGAAGAAGAGACGGCAGGTACTACGGCAGGATCTCTGATTTTTCGCGAGGATATAAATCAATCCCCGACCCAGCAGACGATCACGTCACCAGTACCCTATGTGTTCCAGGGTGATACGGATTCTGCATTCTGGGGAGCTACGCGTCTTGACCCCGCTGTGGACGAGATTGTGGGTGGGGACGTAACCAGGTCGCTGACAGACGTGCTCTTGACGGGCTCGGACCTCCTGCTGGCGAGATTGTACCTGCAGCATGCTGTGGCAACACCGGGGGCTGCCGTGGGAGATCGTTGGGTGATACGCCTGATGCAGGGCGGAAATACATACTTCCAATACAACTCCGTCGGCTTTTCAACGATTGATCTCTCCAGCTACAGCACAGTGGGAACAT
Organism: Planctomycetaceae bacterium; assembly: GCA_023258825.1. Lineage (GTDB taxonomy): Bacteria > Planctomycetota > Planctomycetia > Planctomycetales > Planctomycetaceae > SXXK01. Next base: position 892 of record JALQWE010000744.1, read on the forward strand.
TTACGGTGGTGTCGGCTGTGCCTGAGCCTGCGACTGGGCTGGCCTGCGCTGTGGTCATCGCTGTACTGGCTCGACGATTTCATCGACGGCGTGGCTTGCAGAACTGACACGCTTCCTCGCTGTTGGGTCTCATGGTTGGGCTTGCCACAGCCGCGTGGTCCTTCGTTCACAACGCAGACTCTGACAGCCTTCTGGCTTTTCGCAGCCGAATCTAATGCTTGATCAGGACCTTCCGTCGGACAGTGCTGTCGACAAGCGACACAAAGAGTCCGGGCTGTTCCCCTGGATGATCAGCTGCCGGCCACCTCAGAGCACTCCGTTCAACGCATGCCCTTGTCACGATTGCATCTGCGAACACCGTACGGAAACGTTGCAACGCCCGGCGGCTTTCCCTGAGCATGCGGCCCTGTTATAACCTCACGCACAGATGTTGGGGGGGATGGAGTCCATGCATGAGTTAATTCGGGCGTCAGCGGGCAGCGGAAAAACGTTTCGGCTTTCCGGCCATTTTCTGCGGCAGATTTTCCTGAATCACCGTCCGGAAACTATCCTCGCCACTACATTTACACGCAAAGCGGCCGGAGAGATCCTCGGGCGTGTCCTCACGCGACTGGCCGCTGCGGCGACATCCGAGAAAGCCGCTGCGTTGCTCGGAGAGTTCCTGAACCTGCCAGCAATTTCATCTGCGGATGCAGAGCGTGTCCTGGTGGATCTGACACGAAGTCTCCATCGCATGCGGGTGTGCACGCTGGACAGTTTTTTCCAGCAGGTGGCACGCAGTCTGACGCTGGAACTGGGCTTACCACCGGGCTGGAGCATTATCGATCAGCATCTTGATCGGGAGTTGCGTGAGCAGGCGATTGATGCGGTACTGTCGCAGCATCTGCCTCAGGATGCACAGCAACTGATGCAGATGCTGGCGAAGGGACGTTCCAAACGCAGTGTCCGGGACCTGATTGACGACACGGTCAGTAACTATCACGAATTGTTTCTGCTGACGACAGACGACGCCTGGGAACAGATTCCGAAAGGGCAGCGGCTGACGAACGAGCAGAAGGAGCAGTTGATTCGGGAGCTCTATGCGGCCCCTTTGCCAACAGATTCAAGGTTCATCAAGGCCCGTGCGGAGGATGTGGCTCGATTTCAGAATGGCATGTGGGATGACTTCATCACCAAAGGACTTGCGGGGAAAGTGGTTTCCGGAGAAAGCCGTTTTTATGGCAAGCCGATCGAAGATGAGATCTGCGGAATCTACCAGCGTCTGGCGGGGCATGCGAAAGCGGAACTGCTGGAGCGTCTGTCGCTGCAGATGAAGGCGATTCGGGGCCTGATGACACGGTTTGATCGGGAGTACA
>JALQWE010000745.1 GCA_023258825.1 Planctomycetaceae bacterium
GGAGTTCCAGTCCAATCAGGATGGGATAGCAGCCGTGGACCGGAGTGGATTGATTCAGGCCACGGATGTGCCTGGTGAAGCGGCGGTGCTGGTGCGGTATTCCGGGTTAGTGGCCGTGTGCCGCGTGACGCGGCCGCGAGAGGCGGTGGAGTTTGTTCGTCCACCGGAGCACAATTTCATCGACACACTGGTGTGGGACAAATTGCAGCAGCTGCGGATTGCCCCCAGTCCGGGTGTGGATGATGCGACATTTCTGCGCAGGGTGTCGCTGGACACGATTGGAACTCTGCCAACGGTCCAGGAGGCTCGGGCTTTTCTGGCAGACACGTCACCGGACAAGCGTGCGCGACTGGTGCAGTCGCTGTTGCAGCGTCCGGAGTATTCTGATTACTGGGCACAGCGGTGGTCTGATTTGCTGCAGGTGGATCGGGACATTGTGGGCACCGAGGGTGCTGTGGCAATGACGCGCTGGATTCGCAGACAGATCGACCGCAATGTGCCATTTGACCAGTTTGTACGCTCCGTGCTCACCGTGCAGGGGGCAACGCTGGTTGAATCGCCGGCGGCTTTTTATCAGGTGCAGGAGAATCCGGAAAAGCTGGCGCGGTCAGTCAGTCAACTGTTTCTGGGGGTTCGCCTGGAGTGTGCGCAGTGTCATCACCACCCATTTGAGCGGTGGGATCAGGCGGACTACTTTGCGTTTGCAGGAATGTTTACGGGGGTGCAGCGCAAGCCGGATCCGCGCGGGGGGCTGAAGATTATCGGGCGTCCGGGAACGCCCCTCAAACATCCTCGGACAGGTCAGGACATCGTGCCGACGGTTCCCGGAGTTCCGGCTTCCGGATTACCGACGACGGAGGACTGGCGAACGGCGGTCGCGGTATGGATGACGGCACCAGAGAATCCCTGGTTCGCTCGGACTCTGGCCAACAGAATCTGGGCGCATTATTTCGGACGGGGGCTGGTGGAGCCGCTTGACGATCTGCGGGCGACCAACCCGGCGACGAACGAAAAACTGCTGGATGCGCTGGCGCGGCATCTGGTGGATCTGAAGTTCGATGTGCGGCAATTCACGGCCACACTACTTGGATCGTACGCGTATCAGTTGAGTGTTCAGGTGAATGAGTCGAATCGACTGGATGAGCAGAATTATTCGCATGCAAGCTGGAAACCACTGCCGGCTGAGGTGCTATTGGATGCCGTGTCTCAGGTCACTGGCGTGGCGGAATCCTTCAATGGCTGGCCTGCGGGATATCGTGCCATACAGATCTGGGACAATAAGTTGCCGTCACAGTTTCTGGAGGTGTTTGGTCGTCCGACTCGTCAGACGGTGTGTGCGTGTGAACGGGGGACTGAGCCCAGTATCGCGCAGGCGCTGCATCTGATGAATTCGACGCGCACGATGGATAAGGTACAAAGTCGTCAGGGGCGGGCAGCTCAGTTGGTGCAGGCGGGGCTGAGTCCGGAGGAGATTCTGGATGAGCTGTACCTGAGCGCATTAAGTCGGCTGCCTTCGGAGGTCGAAAAACGACGAATGCTGCAGGCGTTTCAGGAGGCGGGTGACAACGGGGCGGCAACGCAGGATGTGCTTTGGGTGCTGCTGAATCTGCGGGAATTTGTGTTCAATCATTGAGTCATCGGGGCTGAGTGACTGACGAGACGGATGTTGGATTCAGCCGTCGTGAGGACGTGTCGCAAAATGGTGTCTGCCAGTCGGCTGCCTGGGCTGAGGGACTAAGTCGAGTACCTGGGAAACGAAGACAACTGCTGTGAGGGGATCTCTGATGAGTCGAAAAGCAGGATCAAAATTTGTGGATGAGGATCGACTGCTGACTCGTCGGCGCATGCTGCGTTTTGGCGGGACCGGATTTCTGAGCGGACTCTCACTGCCGTTGATGCTGCAATTGCAGGCCCAGGCCGCCACGGTTCGGCCAGCGCGGGCGAAGGCGTGTATCTTCTTTATGCTGGAAGGTGGCCCAAGTCATATCGACATGTGGGATCTGAAACCGGACGCGCCCGCAGAGATTCGGGGGCCGTTTCGCCCGGTGTCCACGGTGGTTCCGGGGACTCAGATCAGCGAGCTGTTGCCGCTGTCGGCAGGGATTGTGGACAAGTTGACCATTCTGCGGTCGCACAGCCATGCGGACAATGCGCATCAGACAGGTCGACACTGGTTGCTGACAGGGTATCCTCCTGCGTTTGCGGATGGGCAGGCAAAAGGGGTACCGTTTAACGAGTTG
>JALQWE010000746.1 GCA_023258825.1 Planctomycetaceae bacterium
AATCCTGCGGCTGCCCAAGGTCACTTCGTTCCCTGGCAACATTTTTAGTGTCAAGCCCATACGCACTCGCCTGGATCAATGCGCGATCGTAGCCCCTTCGGCTGCTGGCCGGCATGAGTTTCCAGCTCTGTGCATGGTGAATTAAATCCCGCAGATGGGCGTCACGATCCACCCGCTGCTCCTCAAGCAGCGTCTGTACAAGTCGCCATTCTCGGAGCAGAAGGAAAACCAACAGGGAGATCAGGAATGTTGTAATCAGCACGATCACGACGCGATTGAATGCCCTCGGCGATCGCTGAGGCACCATGGTTGCACGAGTGTGGCTATTGGAGCGAGATGCCCTTGCTCCACGGTTTGTCAATTTGGACATAGCGTGTCTCCGAATTCTGAGTTGAAGTAGTAAGAAAACCGGCGCCGCGCGCGGCGCCGTCTGCCCGGCACCTGAGTTGAGAACGTCAAGCTGAGCTAATTGCCCTGTCGGCACTGCCCGCTTTGCTCTTCTTCCGGCGTGCCCTTTGCCTCGGCCGCAGCGGTTGCAGAAGATCCTGTTGGAACTCCCAACGCGATCAGTCGCTCATCGCCGTGCGGAAAATAGAGTGGCTTCAATTCATCGTTGATGGCGTCTCTCAGATCCCGTTCGAGCATGCCGGGGAACAGTTCACTCACGGTTCGAGGGCGGAAGAACCTGTATCGAAGGACATTGACACCAGCAGCGAGGAAATCTGTAAAGACCACTGTCACATTAGGCATGCGCTGCTCGAGCAGGTCCTTTAACTCACGGCGGGGGACCGGCATCATTGCCGGAAGGCAGTAGACCTCGCGCCCTCCTTCTTTGTGCCGGGACGCCCCGGGATACGGGCCGATATGCACGGGCGGACCGTTGATAATGCGGTCTGCTATCAGGTCAAGTCGAGGTTCGTCGATCTGCAGAATCCGACTGAGCCCGTGCAGCGTGACGAACACGGCTTGACTCGACAGGATCCACGTCTGCCGACTGCGTTCTGCACCCGGCAGAAGGCTCAGTTCCGCAAACGCATCATCGATATTTCGGATTTCGACGGAGCGTTCCGTGGGCACGGCGTAACCACGTGGACGGAAGGACTGCATAGCTCGGTGAATACTTTCGAGATGCCGGAGGTGAGCCTGCAGCACCCGTTGAACCACCACAAGTGCCTTCTGCAGGGCTGAAAGAACGGCCTCAGTCGGACGCATGGAATCGCGCGCTGCTCGCAGACTGTATGTGGCAGCCACCAGTCGATCCCAACGTCCTGCGTTTGTCGAACAGTGCCAGAATCGTGGATATCTCACGCGATTGAGGGCCTTGTCGAAGACGCGACGAGCTTCGAGGTACTGCACGTTCTGTTCGTGCAGGGACTCTGCCACCGTTGCCATCTCATCATTGACACCGCGTTCAATCGTCCGCAGCATGCAAAGTCGTTCAACGGCCTGAGTCAGCGTCGTTGCTGGAATCAGGAATTCCTCGTCGAGTCGCTCAAGGATGAAGCGTTCGCCGCGTGCAGTTTCGGCGGTGGCGTGGCAGTGCAGTACTTCCGCGGGACGTTCAATCCCAAGGATCAGCTCTTCGTCAGACAGAATGGGCAGGTCCTCGAGAACATCGTCCAGCTCCTGGCGAATCGCAGGAGTTGCTGACGTTTCCGTGAACACGCCGTCCAGTAAACCCCGAACCACAACAGCCGACTGCAGCCCCTCTTCCAAAGCCGGCAGATAGGTATATGCCACCTCGTTTGCAACCTCCGTTTCGTCATCGAGTGTTCGAAAGAAGTCCACTTGCCGATACTCGATCACTCCCAGAGGCCCGTCGAGAGCATGATTGGGGCGAACGAGAGCAAACATTGACTGCATCTCTGAGCACATAATGGCCTGCTCGTCCAGCGCAACCAACTTATACCTGGCTGCTGAATCATGACGCATTGGGGGCAGTGCCATCACGGAAAGACTTCGCTTTACACCATCAAGCGGCTTACCATCCTTCGTGTAGCAGAGCGCTGCGAGTTCAAGGATAGTTGCTGCAGCGTTCCGACCGCAGCGCTCTCCCAGACCGAGAAATGTAGTGGCGTCGATCATGTCAAACTCCACTTCATAACTCACTCCTGCGATCTTCACCCCCTCCTGAATGACCCGGGAGATTTCCTCAATGGCTCCAGAAAACGTTCCGCCCGCACCACTCCCAAGGTTTCGATGCAGTACCCCAGCGGGTCTCCCCTTGGTCCGGATACCT
>JALQWE010000747.1 GCA_023258825.1 Planctomycetaceae bacterium
AGCCACTCCGCACTCCCCGCACCGGACGAAAACTCCCGCACTTTCTTACCACAGAGCAAATCGGAAGTCTGCTGACAGCACCACCGGCTAATCAGCCAGCGGGTATTCGGGATCGGGCAATTCTCGAGACGATGTATTCCGCCGGTCTGCGCGTTTCTGAGTTGGTGGGTCTTGATGTTGGCGACTGGGACCGCAGCGCCGGGATTCTGCGAGTTCTGGGGAAAGGGCGCAAAGAGCGACTCGCCCCGGTCGGAAGCTACGCAACGAAGGCCCTCGACAACTGGATGGAATTCCGCCAGCCAGACGCCAAAGCGCCGGAAAAACAGCGTGCAGCACTTTTTCTGAATCGCTTCGGCCGGCGACTTACCACACGCAGTATTGGGCGACTTCTTGAAACACATATCCAGACCGCCGGGCTTTCCACACAAACCACCCCGCACACCCTGAGACACACCTTCGCAACCCATCTGCTTGACGGCGGAGCTGATCTTCGCAGCGTTCAGGAACTTCTGGGGCACAAAAGCCTGACGACCACGCAGATCTACACGCACGTCAGCACGCGTCGGCTCAGGGAGACATACGAAAAAGCGCATCCGCATGCGTCCCGCAACAAGGCCTCCTGAATTCGGGATCTGCACAATCGCCGAGAATTCCCGGGGAATTCCTGATTCGCCAGAACCAGAGAGGTTGTTATAATTCCGCTTTAGGGATGGATCCCGATCGGCTCTTCACCGGATTGACAGGAATGTCTGCTCCAAATCACCTCTCCCTGTACGACCAATCAGCCCCCGTGGAATACGGGTCACTGCTGCAGTTTTCAGATGACCCTGTCGCCTGCATGAGGCGTCTGCATTCGAAATATGGGGATCAGGCCGTCCTGCAGGATCACGGTCAGCGCCTCGTCTTCGTTTTTTCTCCGGAACTCAACCGCCAGGTGCTTTCGGACAGCCAGATTTTTCAGTCCCAGTTTTTCGCAGTCCGGGGGAGCCGCAATTCCTCACAGCGGCGAGTGACGTCTGGACTGTTAAGTCAGAACGGAAGCGAACACCGTGACACCCGCCGGTCGCTGAAGGATGTCTTTGCCAAAAAGGCGCTGCCTGGTTACCACGGGATCATCTGCCGGTTAACCGACGAGTTGACTCGAAGCTGGCAGACGGGAAGCGGCTGTGATCTGAACTCGGAAATGGTTCAGTTCATGCTCAGAATGACCAGCGCGCTGCTCTTCGGTCTGGATGACGTGGAGTTTGCCGAGAAACTGGGACGCCTGATCGATCGCTGGACACATCGAAACCACGAAGTGGGCATGGGAGCACTCGTTTCTGCCCCTCAATTTGCCCAGGCCTACGATTCGCTGCTGCAACAGGCCGAAGAACTTGAACATTCAATTCGCGAGATGTTTTCGCGACACCGAAGTGGACACACGGATGGGCTCAACATTCTCAGCCTACTCATGGAATCAGCAGCCGGTGAACAGCATATTTCCGACGATCAGCTCGTTGGGCATGCGACACTGCTCTTTGCCGCTGCACATCTGACGACGGCTCACACATTCAGCTGGACGTTGCTCCTGCTTTCGCAACATCCACAAGTGCTTCAGAAACTGAAAGCGGAACTGGACACCCACGTTGCGGGAGAGATTCCAAGGCTTGAGGAGCTGGAAAACCTGCACTACCTGGATGCCGTCATTCGAGAGAGCATGCGAGTGCTTCCCGCTTCTTCATACTCCCAGAGAATTACGGCCCAGCCAGTCTCTCTGGGAAATCTGCATCTCAACGCGGGAACACCTGTCATCTTCAGTCAGTACATCACACATCATCGCCCCGATCTGTACGACCAACCCGATAAGTTTCGCCCCGAACGCTGGCAGGCACTCAACCCGTCGCCCTATGCCTATCTGCCATTTGGCGCCGGACCGCGGATGTGCATCGGAGCTCCACTCGCTATGGTGGAAATTCGTACGGCGCTGACAATCATGCTGAAACGCTTTCATTTTCAGATTGAACCAATGAGTACCGTGAATGGTCACGTGATTTCCACGATGCTGGGTCCAACCAGTCCCATCCATGCCACGCTGCTTCCCACCACGGTTCTTCCGACAACCGTCCCAATCATGGGCTCTATACACTCCCTCGTGGAACTCCCGGAACAGGCAAGAGTCATCGCCCAGCGACGCGCAGCCTGAGTTGATCACGTTTCGTCAGCGACAATCCAAAGACACTCGGCGCAGGCGCAGCTTT
>JALQWE010000748.1 GCA_023258825.1 Planctomycetaceae bacterium
GACAGCAACCCGAAAGCGGCCGGGGGACGCCCCCTCGTCAACCATGGTTGTGATCTCTGCTTACGGCACTGCGTTGCCCACGGGTGCCGCTTCCACTGCTTCTGCCGCTGCCTCGACAGGCTCCACTGGACGCTCCACCGGTTGCGATTTCGGTAACTCCCGCAGTAACCGTAATGCCTCACGATACCGCGGTGCTTGCTCCAGAGCCTGCAGCACGGCACGCCTCGCCTCCTCCGGTGAACGCTCACGCAACTGCACTGCCATGCGATAGTGCAACCGCGCGGCGTCGTCCGGCTGCAACTGCAGCAAACACCGCAATCCTTCAACAGCACTCGCCGAATCGCCCAGTCGCTCGCTCGCATCCACCGTCCGCTGAATCACCACCGTCCGGAAGGGATCAATGGCAAACACCTGCCGCCCCGTCGTAACAACACCCGCCCAATCCTGCAGCTGCTCACTCAATTCCTGGAGTCGAATGGACGCCTCCACATCGTCCGCGCTGTACCGCAGATGCTCCCGCAGTTGCTCCTGCTCCGCAGCAACATTCTGCTGCTGACGAAAAACTCCAGCCAACAGCTTTCTGGCCCCGTCGGCACTTTCGTCCTCCGGAAACAGACGGATCACCGTCCGCAGTATGTCAATGGCCTGCTCCAGTTCACCCGCTTTGATCCGCAGACTGGCCAGCAACATCAAGGCCGGAATGCTGGTCGGATGCTCCTGCACAAAGGTCTGCAACGCCTGCGGTTCGTTCAGCTCAATCGACTGCAGCGCCTCACGCGAAAAATCCGCCTCAGGAGAAAACTGCTCGGCCTGCCCTTTCAGGAACTCCGTAAAACCCTGCTGCAGTTGTTCCAGCCCACCGGCGTGTCGTCCCAGCGCGTCATTGATCTGCACTCCTGAGTTCAGGTCTGCCAGCACCGCATTGATCGCCGCGACCCCATGCAGGGTCACAATGTGCTCCACCACCATCGACGACTGATAATACGCAAAATTCAGATCTTCACCGGACTCGGCCTGCAGAAAAGCACTGCTCAGCTGGTCCACAGGTGTCACCTTTCCTGCCAGAATCCGCTCCCGCCACGCAGGAGTCATCCGCTGTCCCCAGCGCGGATCCCGCTGCCGCTCCTCATGCACCGAAATCCCCTCGCTCAGCCAGCGGGGAATTCGATTGCCGGTCTTCTGCAGAGTGATCACGTGGCAGAATTCATGCCACAACACCGATTCCCAGTTGACGGGATTCTCCCGCCGACTGGCAGGACTGTTGGCCGTTATCACGCGGCCAAAACACACCCCCAGAAAACCAGCGACGTCCGGCATGCCAAAGGTCCGCACCGCAAAATCATCCGCACGCGCGTAAATCTCCACAATCACCGGCGCTTCCGGCACGTAGTCGTAACGCTCGGTCAATCGCGTCCACGCCTCCTCCAGCAACTGGCTCACACGAGCCCCATACAGGGCTGCTTCGCCCTTCTCCATCCGAATCTCAAAATGCTCAGTTGTCACCGTCGTGTACCGATCCAGACTGTCCTTCAACTGCAGAAGATTGAACAGCGTCGTGTTGTAGGCATCCTTTTTCCCAGCCTCTTCCGCCAGGGCCCAACCTTCCGCCTGCTCACCCAGTCTCAACAGATCCTGCGCCAGCTGAATCCGCGATTCCGTAAACTCCGGATCAAATTCCAACGCTCGCCTCTGCGCCGCCGCGCCTTCGCGAAATCGATACTTCTGCGACAACTTCCGCCCCATCAGGAAATCCGGCTCCGGACTGTTTACTGAAAACTTCAACGCCGCCGTACGACTCTCCGCTTCACGTGTCGCGTCGTTCCTCAGGTGATGAATCACCGCCTGCAGCGCATGCGCCGCGGGAAAATGAGGATTCACGGTGAAGATCTGCTGCAGAGTCGTCTCCGCTCCGGCGTAGTCCTCACGGTCAATCTGCCGTTCCGCAATCCGCTGCAACGCCGGAAAATAGACAGCATTCTTCTGCAACACCTGCAACAACACTTCCGCCGATTGCTCCGCATCAGATGTCGCAATCGCCTCGGACTGCAGAAATAACACGTCCGGATTGTCCGGAAACTCACGCAGCGCTGGTTGCAGCAACTCCGCCGCAAACTCCGCATCGCCCTTCTTCAGGGCCAGCTCCGCGGCCGCCACAAACCCATCCGGGCGATTCGGATAGTTCCTCCGAGCTCGCTCGAAGAATCCCTCCTGAACGGCCTTCGGATCCGCCCCC
>JALQWE010000749.1 GCA_023258825.1 Planctomycetaceae bacterium
CTGGCTCCAGGTGTCTGGCAAACATACAACGCTGTCATTTCCGTGGCGAAGTTGCCGATGGCAATACCCAGTGCCGGTGAATTACGGAAGCAGGCGAAATCCAACCCCATCGCACCACGGGCGGCCCCGGCATTGTCAAATGCCACGCCCGCTCCGGCCGCATTTTCCAGAAAGCCTCCGGTCTTCTGGCTGAGAAACAGCAGATTCTGAACGGTATCGTTGGCGACCATAATGTCGGGGTAGCCGTCGCCATTGACTTCGGGAAATGTGACCCCCAGAGACTTGGACAGGGCGACTCCGGTATTCGGGTCACGCACCTGTATTCCCATGGACTCGGAGACGTCTGTGAAGACTCCCTGACCGTTGTTGGTGTACAGGTACGGGAAGGCACCGCGGAAGTCGGTGGGGCGCCCATAAGCACGCAGCTTTCCATCCAGGGTGAAATTCATGCCCTGGTCTGTTTCCCGATCCCATTCAATGTAATTGCAGACGAAAAGATCGAGGTCGCCATCGAGGTCAAAGTCGGCAAATCCGCAGCTAGTGCTCCATGCCGCAGGATCACCGGCGACACCGGCCTGCTGCGTGATGTCGGTGAACTTTCCCTGTCCGTCGTTACGAAACAGGTGGTTGGTGCCGAGGCAGCTGATGAATAAATCCACATCACCGTCACCGTCCACATCACCGCACGCGCAACCATTTCCGTACATCGGAACATCAAGTCCGGACCCGCGCGTCACGTTGGAAAATCCTCCACGTCCATCATTGGCGTACAGCGCCGATGTGGGCGGCGTCTCTGGCTTCGATTTGGCCCATGGCCAGACGGACGAGTTCACACACAGCAGGTCCGGATCACCGTCATTGTCGTAATCGAAGAACGCTCCTCCTCCGCCCATCGTTTCCGGCAGAAGTTTCTCGCCCTCCGCACCATTTTCGTGAACGAAGTCAATGCCTGCCTGCTCGGTGATTTCCGTCCACGGAATCACGGGGATCTGCATCGCTGGAGCGACCCTGGCCGTGGGTAGCGTAGTGGCTGCCGCTGGGCCCACTGTCGGTTTGGGCGCGGGACGCGTCAGCAGCCACGTCGCGGTGCCCCCACAAGCCAGCAGCACAACAATGGCCAGTGACCAGCGGAGGGCCGAGCCGACAACATCATCGTTCTGGATTTCTTCAGTCTCTGATGTCTGATTCTGATCCGTGGCGGACATGCGACGATTTCCTGAACACTGGCTGAAACGTCCGTCAGTCCACCAGGGTGGCCTCACGGGACTATGCGGAACGGTCTGAAGCCTAATTCTCCGTGGCACGTGGTGCAATGACAATCCCGAGTTCAGAAATCGGTGGCTGAATGGCGGCAGTCAAAACCTGAGCCATCCATGTGCCTGAGCCATCCATGTGACAGTCAACCGTGCCGGAGAGCGATCAGGACAACGAGCTGTCATCGAGCTGAGACCGAGGGCGTGTGTCGTTTCAACAAAACGCCCTCTGGTCTTTCGAACCTCCGAAAAGTCCCTCGCCGGAATGCCGCCGAAGAACACGAGTGTCAGACACCCACGTGTGTCGAGCTGCATTCCGGGTTTATCGTCTAGTCTTCCTCCGCCGCGGCCGCAGCCGTCGTTGCAGCCGACTCAGCAGCAGGCTGAGGTGCGGCGGCATCCGCAGCGGCGTCCGTCGCAGGTGTCGCACGCTTTTGTTCCCGCTGCAGATCGTAAATCACCAGCGGCTCGGCGGCGAAGTCGGCGGCCGGATACTTCTTCCTTGCAATCGTGACAGCCTCACCACGCGCCGTGTCATCGATTCGGTAGCGTTCGTGGGCTGCCTGATGCTCTGCCGCCTTTTCCGTCTCACCCAGCTGGGAATACAGCTGCCCGAGATTGTAATGGGCGTCGACATTCTCTGAGTCGATAGCCAGAGTGCGTTCAAACACCGTGGCTGCTTCCCTGAGCCGTTCCTGGCGACGTGCCACGGATGCTTCGTCCGTACCACGAATCTGCTGTGCTCGGTCGAAGATCGTCTGCCCCAGCAAATTGATCACCACGTAATCCCGGCTGAAATCGAACTTACGTCGAATCGTCTCTTCTGTCCGGAACTCCACGACCTGGCGGAAGTTCTCTTCCGCTTCGGCCAATCGTCCCTGCTGGCGATTGATCACTCCGCTGAGCCATGCCAGGGTCCATGGCGGAGCGGCGGGCTCGGTGAACGCGGCGGCACGCTGCAGGGCTGCTGCCGCC
>JALQWE010000750.1 GCA_023258825.1 Planctomycetaceae bacterium
GTCGCCAGGTCCGCTGTGAAGGTGGCAGATGTGGAGGTCCAGCGAGTCGGCAGTTCGGGATGCCGCCGATTCCATTCCGCCATCACGGTGGATTTGTCGCGGCTGGCCATGACGTGACGCAGTTCACAGGGTGGGGCGGAGCTGATGGGGCTGATGGTGATGCGGGCAGCGTCCGCGTCGGCCATGGCGTACAGGTCAAACTGAATCAGCACCAGGCAGGCCAGTTCAAAAAAGGTCATGCGCGGAAGTTCAGCGGCGTTCCAGACGTCGTGCGGAATGTCCTGCGGATTCTCGATGCGGATTCCGGAACTTGCCGCGGCGGTGAGCAGGATGTCCCGCGGGGTGGCCAGCTGTTTCCACGATGCGGTCAGCAGTCGTGTGGGTTGTCCGTTGGGTGTCGCTGGCAATCGCTTCCAGTCGCTCACCTGTCGCTCCGCCAGATCCAGCAGCACGGGCAGCCGGGACACGGAGGAAGTGGGGCCCAGGAGCACATAATGTTCGGTGGGGATCACGGTGCTGTCCGGAAGTTCGGCCGCCAGTTGTCGCAGGACCTGCAGGCGGGAGACGAAGCCGGTGTCGGCCGAGACGGGGGTGCGTGGATTGATGCGGCGGTCGCGGAGGATGGTGATTCCGGATTGTGCCTGGAGTTCGGCGAGCTGGGTGCCAAGGGGCACGTTTCGAGTGGACCAGCTGATTTTTTCGGTGAGTGTTTGCTGCAGGCGTTTTCCGGACAACGGGGTGGGGGGATCGTCGCTGAAGGCGGAGGCGGAGTGGAGCAGGGCGACCAGCAGAGCGATGGCGCGGGGGACGACCTGAGAAAAGCGGGTGCGGGGAGTCATGGCCGGGATCGTGTTCACAGGGTTGAAAAACGGCAGCGAAGGGACGGGAAACCGGGGGCGAGGTCCGTTGGCACCGGGAAACGCCGGATTTTAACGTTCGGAAAGCCGAGTTTCCATTAGAGACTTGCGGGTTTGGAGTGTAGGATCCTGGGGGGAGTGGACAGAAGAGAATGTGGCGCAAGGCGGAAGACGGCTCATGAAGCGGACGCACGCAGTCGGAATCGACCTGGGAACAACGTATTCCTGCATCGCCTGGCTGAATGAACATGGTCAGCCGGTCAGCATTCCGAATCAGGAAGGGGAGTTGTCGACGCCGTCCGTGGTCTTCTTCGACGGGGCTCAGCCCATCGTCGGGACAGAAGCGTTGCGGAATGCGATTTCGTCGCCGGATCGCGTTGTGCAGCATGCCAAGCGCTTCATGGGTGACACCGGGAAGTACTGGAAGGTGGGCGACACCCGCTATTCTCCGGTTCATATCTCGGGGATGATCCTGCGAAAGCTCATCGCTGCGGCTCAGGACCAGATTGGCGAGATTCGTGAGGCGGTGATCACGGTGCCGGCGCAGTTCGGAGATGCGCAACGCCATGCGACTCTGCAGGCCGGCCATGCGGCGGGGCTGGAGCGGATTGAGATGATCAACGAGCCCGTGGCGGCGGCGTTGTGTCATGTGCTGGGAAAGGAGGGGCTCGCGTTTACAGAACTGGCGGTGGCTGAGCAGTTGCTGGTGTTTGATCTCGGCGGGGGGACTCTGGACCTGGCGGTTGTGAAGTATCAGCCGGATGACGTGCGGGTGATTGCGTCGGACGGGGACCTGGAGCTCGGTGGGCTCGACTGGACTCAGGTGCTGATTGGCATCGCGGCCAATCGCTTTCTGGCGGAGTTCGGTCAGGACCCGCGTGAGAACCTGGAGAGTCTGCAGTTTCTGACGCTGGAAGCGGAGCAGGCGAAGCGCAGTCTGTCGGTGCGTTCGCGTGCGGCGGTGACGGTGCGTCACGGAAATCGGTTGAAGACGTATCAGATTGATCTGGCAGAATTTGAAGCGGCGAGTGCTGAGTTGATGCGGCGTTGCGAAGTGGTGATCCGGCGGATTCTGAAAGACAATCAGCTGGGGTGGGCCCGAGTGGACACGGTGTTGACCACGGGCGGGGCCTCGCGCATGCCAATGGTGCGTGAATTGCTGAAGGGGCTGAGTGGTCGGACGCTGAACACGACGTTGTCGCCGGACCAGTCGATCGCTCATGGTGCCGCGTATTACGCGGGGATGCTGTTGGCCAACCGGCAGTATGTGCAGTCGGTCTTCAGCAGTCAGGCGTCAGAGCGACTGGCACGCGTGCAGCAGCACAGTGTGAACGCGCGCTCACTGGGAATTCTGGTGCGGGATG
>JALQWE010000074.1 GCA_023258825.1 Planctomycetaceae bacterium
GGCAGGCTGCTTTGCATTCAGCGAACCGCAACCGGCCACCCTGCTGATGGCACCTTTGATTCTTATTTTCGGATCGCCGGCACTTGCCGTAAATACCTGGCTGATTCTTTCACTAACACTGAATGGTCTGCTGACTTCGCGATTGCTGAATCAGCTGCATGTCTCCCGGATCACACGACATATCACAGGGACAGCCGTCGTGCTGCTTCCCATGGTGCACGACCAGTTAGACGTACTCCAGCTGGTTCCCCTGTGGCCCACGCTGTGGACGTGGACCGCCCTGATTGGACTTGGTAAGACAATCAGGCTACAGCCATTCTCCGGCACCACGTCGGGCAGGGTGCTCCGGCAGGGGCTCGAACTGGGGGTTGCCATCTTCCTCGCAGCGGCCTGCAGCATTCATCACTTCCTGTTTCTGTCACTGCTGCTGACGTGTACCGGCTGGATTCTCATCCCTCCTCGACTCTGGCGACACTGGCTCCCCGGCGCTCTGGTGGCCCTGAGCATCGCACTACTTCTACTGATGCCCATTCTGCTGCCCATGAGCAGTCGACTTCGCGGACGTCAATTTGAACGGACTGACACCGCAATCACTCAACTTTCCGCGCGGGCGGAAGATTTACTGAAAGTCTCCCCGAGTGCCCTGATCCGGACGCCGGGAGTCGATCAACGCGGCGCATGGTTTCTCTGTCCTGGCTGGGTACGTCTCGTGCTTGCCGGAATCGCCGTTGGCAGTCTGTGGCACCGTCCTCACAATCTTTCTCGCCGACAGATTCTCTTCCTCACCGCGCTCGCAGGTTGCGCAGCATTCTGGTCCATGGGAACCAACCTGGTGTTTCTCGGCTGGAAACCATGGACCACACTCAGCTCGCTCGTCCCCGGTTTTTCATCCATTCGCAGCGTCTTCCGATTCGGATACTTTTTTCAACTGGCACTGCTTCTTCTCAGTGGCATCGGACTGGACCAGCTTGTCCAGCGGCTTCGGAAGTCAGCCGGTCCGTCGGCACTGCGATGTTTCATGGGCGTAGTTCTTGGCGCAGTGATGATCTTTGAAGTCCCCCCCGACAAGATTCGCGTGGTCCCGGTGCCTTCGGCAGATGAGTCACTTCCGTGGCTGGATTTCCTTCAGACTCATCGGTCAGACGGAAAGGGAGTCCTACTGTTGCCATATCCGGCAACCTCCGCCGTCGACCAGTACGCCGCCACGACACGCTGGATGATCCAGTGCACACTCCGGGGAATTCCCATCGCCAATGGTTACTCGGGGTTCTTTCCTGAATCGCACTTCCGCCGACAACAGCAACTGGCCACGCAGACACTTTCAACACAATTCCTGCAGGAACTGCAGAATGACGGTGTCGAGTTCCTTGTGATCTTCCCCGCGCCGTCGTCATTCAGTCAGAACAACACACCTGACATCCCGCCGTCCGACGGACGATTGAAGCTTGTCTGGCAGGCCCCCAATCAGCCCTGGATCTTTCAGCTGCCAACAGGCAGACCCTCGGAAACTCAGCGATAAAGCAGACGTCATCAGCAACGGTTCTTTGCGGTTTCCATATGGCTCCGTCCCGGGCCTGACTCGGCCTTACAGGCTGCGCAGCAGTATGGACAGATCGGCAATACTCTGTTCGACCGAAGCATCCATACGCCGCTTCGGAACCCAGAATCCAGCCCGCTTCAAGGCCACAGCTGACTCTTCCCGCAGGACTCGCGATGCCGCAGTTGTATCGCCATCCAGCAGCAACACCGCAGCTCCTCGACCGTCAATGCCCTCCAGCTCGGCGCCGGGAATCCAGCCGGACGTCAGCACGATCCCGCGTACCGGTGACCGTGCATCAAAGGCCAGCTGCCTCGCCAGCACCGACTGCTCTCGCGCTGCCACCAGAATGGTTCGACGGAGATCTACACCATTCGCAGACGCTACCTGCTGAATACTGCTCAGAACCAACGGCACGTCCGCATCCGTCAACGCGGACTTTTCCGGATTTAATGGAATCACCAGCTGCAATCTATGAGAACTCAGCAGGGCCTTCCAGCGATTCAGGATCTGATCTTCCTGTGTTGCATGCTCCGACAAAAGAACGATCAGCCCGGAATTACGCGCCGCCGAACCACCCGTCGTCACGATGACGCAACGTCCCCGACCTTCGATCTCCACTTCACTTCTCTGAATCTCGGCTGAATCATTCTCCGACGGCGATGAAAGAGCACTCCACTGTCGCAGGACCTCCTCTGACAGAACAGGTAACTCCTGCGGCTGCTGACCAGCAGTGACCTGCAACGACTGCTCCTCATTCGCCCCGGGCAGACGATACTTCAGCCCCAACTCTGCCCCCGCGATGATCCCCGGCATCAGCCGCATCAGAGCAGCCTCGGAAGTCAGCCGGCGACCATTGACTTCGGTCAATTCAAGACTCAAGGGCACTCCGGCTTTGCCAAGCACACCCTCCGGAAGTGCCACTCCCCGAATCCCAGCCTTCAACTCCGTCCCGGGGGCTTTTCCGCCCTGCGCCTCTGCCTTGAGTGGCTGCGGTGCATCCGGCTGCAGCATTGCCGCAATTGCAGCGGCATCGACCTTCGAAGCAGAAAACGTCAGCAACCCCAGGTACCCGGGATTCACCTCAGGCAGACGATCAACCAGCGTCAACGAAAAATTCAGGGCTTGCTGATCCCGCTCCACCTGCAGTTGAATCACGTCCCCTGCATATCGCGACGCCAGAATCTCTTCCGGGATCGAAACGCGTTCGACCACCTGGTCGTTAATCTTTATCAGCCGATCACCCTCTCGCAATCCAGCGGTCGCCGCGGGACCGCCCGGCAGAATCCGCCCGACGGTGACACGCCCTGAAAACGCCCCGCTCGCCGCCAGACTCAGCCCCATCAGCCCCGGTCGCAGATCCGTCCCCCCACGCAGTCGCTCCGCCACCTGCAGAGCATCCGTCAGTGGGATTGCGAAACCGATTCCCGAATCGTACCACTCAATCCCCGTGGTTGCGTTTCCTCGGCCACGCGGCGACAGAGGCACCAGAATGCCCATGGCCTCGCCAGACAAGCCAACGAGGGGTCCACCGTAATTCACCGGTGAGATGCGTGCGTCTGTCTGAATTGCCAGCCCATGAATTCGATTCAAAGCACTCACAATTCCCACCGAGACTGTCGGGGCAGGGGACTGATAAAATCGTCCCAGAGCAATCGCGTACTGACCAACCTGTACGGAATCGCGATCAGCACTTTTGATCGGTACCCAGCCCTCGCCGTCCGCACGCAGCAACACCAGTCGCCGCACAAGATCCGTAGCCACAATTTTCGCACTCACACGTGTCCCGTCTGCCCTCTCCACAAAGACAGCATCCGGTTTTCCCTGCAACGCAAAGGCACTCGTCAGAATCTCTCCCTTGTCGGAAATCACCACGCCCGTCGTCACCAGAGAACTGACGGACTCGCCGTCAACCACCTGCGTCCCGCCAATCACCCGCAGTCGCACCACAGAGCGCTGCACCTGATCGACAATCTGACGAATCGTGGCCCCGGTATCCTGAGCACAACATCCTGTATCAGGCCCGCCATAAACAGCCAGCACCAGCAACGCCGCCAGCATTCGCATCAGCCTGATACACAACATTCGGAGATTCCACTGAAGAAAGCCGACTGAATCGGAATACTGCCACAGTTCAGCCCATGCACCCACCGTAGAAGTGTAGAACAATCATCCCGGATGTCGAATGTCGCCGCACGTTGCACTTTCGCACTTCCCCCAGCACTCCAGACCCCGTTCAAGCCTTTCACCATGGAATGGCACAAACGCCCCGCCAGGGCAAATCTCCCAGCCTGCTGCAAAAAACGTTCGAAATCACGCCTGTCTTATCCCAACCGCAGGGGAGGGCCATCAGAGCGTTGCTCAATCACCTGCGTTCAAAATCGTCTACGTCAAAGCCCTCTATCCACCACGATACCCCCCGTGTGGGTGTTCACGGTGACCGACAAAATCGAAAACCTACTTCAGGGCCAAAACAAGCAGAGGGAGCCACTCTTTGACGAGTGCTCCCTCATGGTTGTCACTTCTGATCGATCAGAGACTCAGATTGCGTCCGTTCCCGTTTCACCTGTCCGGATTCGAACCACACCTTCCAGACTGGAGACGAAAATCTTGCCGTCACCGATCTGTCCGGTGCGAGCCGCTTCGCAGATGGCATTGATCGCCGCTTCGACCTCATTGTCGTTGACCACGACTTCCATCTTCACCTTGGGCATGAAGTCCACAGTGTACTCGGCACCACGGTAGGTTTCCTTGTGGCCGCGCTGACGACCAAAACCACGCACCTCACTGACCGTCATACCCTGAACACCAATACTGGTCAGCTTGGTTTTCACATCTTCCAGCTTGTAATGACGAATGACTGCTTCAAGTTTCTTCATGTTCTCTGCCTCAACCCCTGTCTCTTGATTCCGATTCCCTCAGACCTGCGGGGCCTGAAGAACCTGTGAAACTTTTAACGGACGGCCCTCCAAAAGGCCAGCCAACAGCTGCCGCAATGCACTGGTCACCACCCGACAGAACCAACCAGACAACATTCGCGCCACGGTACGAACGGATCGCCCCGTCAGCGAAAACATAGCCCATGGACGCAATCCTGCCTCCGCATCTCTGGTCCCGCACGCCCACACACACAGAAATTTCACCAATCAAATCGACTCGAACGGCAAAAATCTGAACATTGTGCGACTGCTTTCGGTACACTGTTCTGCAAACCCCATGCCGAGCAGCAATCCCAGTGCCGTGCATGCATAAATCAATTGCATTTTGAGCCAATTCAATGAAATATCCCCCTCGATTTGCCGCGCAGCAGACGCCTTGCGGCTGATTTCATGGCGGCGTCCGACATCTGCACGACTGCAAATAGCCCAAAAATCGCGCAGTATGCTTAATATGTATTCACTGG
The DNA here is from genome assembly GCA_023258825.1 of Planctomycetaceae bacterium. Classification (GTDB taxonomy): domain Bacteria; phylum Planctomycetota; class Planctomycetia; order Planctomycetales; family Planctomycetaceae; genus SXXK01. The sequence goes on from JALQWE010000074.1 coordinate 4,941, forward strand.
TAACTTGTGATGCACGTTCTCCTGTCTGGTTTCCTCGGTCTTCTCACCGGACGCCTGTCCGTTCTCTGGGCAGCGTCCCTCGCTGAACCCGGACGCGCCGCGGGAATTACGCGTTGCAGACACTGTGACTCGCGCCGCAGAATCCACTCGTTGCTCTTCCGCATTCCACCGAAATGCTCAAATTGCGGGACCCCCTCCGCAGCATGGACCTGGTCGGCCACATTGGTTCCGGGCCTCCTGTTCAGCCTTTATACCTGGCTTCTGGCGGACGCCAACTGCCAGACAGTCACGGAAGTTCGTCCCGCGGCAGCACTGATCTACAGTCGCCTCCCGTTCCATCTCCTGTTCATCTGGCTCCTGTTCACGGCCGTGCTGACGGATTTGCTGGATTACGTCATTCCGGACCAGATTACCCTTCCCGGGATTCTGCTGGCCACCGGCCTCGCTGCCACCAGCGGTGAACTTCAGATGATCCATATCTGGGTCGACTGGAGTGATGATCTGGTCGCTCTTTATGGCCCCTATCTGCCCCAGTGGATCAAGGATCATCAGCACCTGCACGGTCTGACATGGAGCCTGTCCGGTGGTGCAGCAGGCGCCAGTCTGATGTGGCTGGCCCGTATCGCCGCCCAGCGAATTCTCGGATTCCCCACGATTGGCTTTGGGGATGTGACACTGATGGCCATGATCGGCTGCTTTATGGGCTGGCAACCGGTCCTCTGTGTTCTGGCCGTCGCTCCACTCATCGGCCTGGTTCTGGGACTAATGACTTTTGTGCTGACCGGTCGCAGTTTTGTTGCTTTCGGTCCCTATCTGTGCGCCGCCGCTTTCGCCATCCTGTGCACATGGCGTGAGATCTGGGAGGTGCAGGGACTACGCATCGTCTTCGGTCACTGGCCCAGCCTCGCCGCTTTACTGGCCGGCTCACTTATCCTGTTCTGCATTCTCCTCTGGGCGGTCCGAATCTTTCGGGCAACCCCCGCCAGCCGATTACGCTGAACAAGTCATCCAGCACAAAACCCACCTGATGTGTCCACCGCCCGTCAGGCCGGTCAGATTCATTACTGTGTCAGTCGGGCAAACACTTCATTGGCATCTGAAGAATTCAGCCCGGCAAGGCGAAGCGTCAGGCCATTTTCGTTCAGTTGCCCTCGCCCACACTGACCTATCACCCGGGAATTGACGACGACCGCCAGCTGGGTTTCCTCTGGTAACGCCTGCAGCACACGCAGTTTCTCCCGCCCGGTGCTGCTGAAGTGCAGGCTGAGCTCAAACTGACCATCGCCCTCCATAATTCCTCGAAACGTGGAGAAATCACGTGCCGTCAGCAGGACCGTTTCGGCCAGTGAAACCGTTTCTCCATCATAGCCCTGCAGCAGCGTCCCACCCACAGATTCCGGAAGTACCACTCGAATTTCCAGCCGCGCTTCGACTGAAACATGTTCACCAGACAGTCGGCTGAAGACATAGCTGGAAATCGTGAACAGGATCCACAGAAAGACAAGCACCGCTGCGACAAGCGTCCAGCGTTTGCCGCGATTGGCAACCGTCACCATCGAACTGTTCCCCCCTGCATGGTCGCCGGAATACCCAGGCCTGCCGCGATGAAACGACAGGACATCCTGTCAGCACCAGCCACTGGGACTGCTTCCGCAACCCGTTTCAAAGGGATCCGGCAATCCCGTCATCACCTGCCGACTAACACACGTTCAGTGCTCACACCAGCGGCGCTGCAGGTCGGCAAACGCATCAATCCGCCGATCCCGGAAAAATGGCCAGTGAGTGCGGGCGGTGTTGATCAGTGACAAATCACAACCGACGTGCAGCGTGTCTTCGCCATCATGAGTCGCCTGGGCCAGCACATTGCCATACGGATCCGCCAGAAAACTGCCACCCCAAAATTGAATCTGGCCCTCCAGACCAACGCGATTAGGAGCCCCGACGAACAGTCCGTTGGCAATCGCATGGCTGCGCATCATCGTTTGCCATGCCGCATACTGACTTGCCCCATAGACCTCACGCTCGCCCGGAATCCAGCCAATCGCCGTCGGGTAAAACAACAATTCCGCTCCCTTCATCGCCGTCAGCCGGGCTGCCTCCGGATACCACTGATCCCAGCAAATACAGACGCCGACCCTGGCGTACTTTGTCGGAAAGGCCAGAAACCCCAGATCTCCCGGAGCAAAATAGAACTTCTCGTAATACAACGGGTCGTCAGGAATGTGCATCTTGCGGTACAGGCCGGCAATCGCACCATCCGCATCCACTACCACCGCCGAATTGTGATACAAGCCATGAGTTCGCTTCTCGAACAATGGCACCACAATCACCACGTTGTGCTCTTTTGCAACCTTCTGTAACTCGCTGGTTGTCGGACCAGGAATGGCCTCTGCCAGTTCAAAACGGTCGTGATCTTCCGTCTGACACGGGTACTGCGTGTTGAACACTTCCTGCAGACAGATCACTTGCGCCCCGTGCCCCGCCGCCTCACGGATACGCACGATCGTCCGCTCGAGGTTGCTGCCCACATCTGTTCCACACTGCATCTGTATCAGTGCAACCCGAACCTGTTTTCCTGTCACCGCTGACTTCCCGATTCCTGAACTGCCTGAATGCATCCTCGCAACCGAGGATTTCACAAAACTGACACCAACATGGCCCGCAAGGCGGTCGATTTACGGCCTCCGTCGTCCGCACAGCATTCCGCTAATCCCAGGCAAACCCTGCACGATGCCGGACGCAGCCGTTGCGGTACTTTAACGGATTTTGTTCCCCATTTCGAATGCCGCTCCGGCGAATTCAGACAGAATGTCGACCACCGCCAACAGTGCCCACGTCCTGCTATCCCCGACTCTCGAGGACTCTGCCTGCGCCTGTCGACACGAACCTCATCGGCGACCTTCACACAAAATTTTCGTTGGTTTGAATTCTCCCCCTGCACAGGCTTCCGATTCAACGGCATTTTCACTGAAATGCAGCGATGAATTACCTCGCTCACGGCTATCGCTTCATCCAGTCACCACTTCTGCTGGCAGGCACAGCCATTCCGGACTGGCTGTCTGTCGTCGATCGCAAAGTGCGCCTGCGAACTCATCGAATCCGCGCCCAGCTGGATCACCTGTCACCCGATGATCGACAGATTGCCACCGGTGCCCTGCAGCATCTGCATGATGATGATCGCTTCCATTCCAGCCCAACCTTCCTGATGCTGGAATCCGAACTCTCACGACGCTTCCGGGCACTGATGCCGGATCCCTTTGATCATCGTCCTGCTTTCCTCGGGCACATCGTTACCGAACTTCTGCTCGATGACGCCATTGCTCATAATCACCCGCAGGTCCTGCACGACTACTATGACGCTCTGGAACAGATCTCGCCCGAACAGATCCAGTCACTTGTCAATCGCCTGGCCACTCATGCCACCGATCAGCTCGCGTGGTTCATCCGCCGCTTTCGCGAATCCCGATTTCTGTTCGACTACCAGGACGACAACCGCCTGCTGACTCGCCTCAATCAGGTGCTGCGGCGAGTCACTCTGCCGGAAATGGGCGAAAACTGTCTCGATGTTCTGCATTACGCCCGCGGTTTACTGCGTACTCACAGCCTCGCGTTGCTGCAGACCGTCGAATCCACAGCCCTCCCCGGACTCTCCTGAGGCTCTTCAGCCCGGCGGCCACGGACTCGCCTCACCCTCTGCAATCCTGCCCCTCAGCCGTCACACGTTCGCTCGCAGCCAGCAGTCCATCATCATCGAATCATCAGCGTCTGCATCAGAAATCCCGCGGATGCCAGTTCCGTCGTCATGTCTTCAATCGAAACGAACGCGTCCCGGTCTGCAGACCACGCCCGGCCGATAACACCACCTTGCTTCCCCCACAGTCCTCACAAAAAATAATCGACAGTGCCTCTCGCTTCGCTGGGAAACTTCCGGCCCCTGATTCACAATAGTCCCCTTCATTGACCACAGACCTCCACTGCCCGCAGAAGCATGGCCACTGGGTCTGCATCATCCGCTTCCCGCTGCCCGAAAGGCTCCCTATGAAACTGGTTTTGTCCCTCGCCACACTCCTGCTGACAGCCGTTGCTGCAGCCGACGAAAAAGATCCGAATTTCACGGCACTCACTCCGGAAGCCGCTGGCTCAGACTTTCGTTTTCAGGGAGAATACTCGGGAAAAATCCGTACCGAAAACGGCGAACAAAGCATCGGTGTGCAGGTTGTCGCCGAAGGCTCCGGCCGCTTTGCATGGACCGCCATGATGGGTGGGCTTCCCGGTGCAGGATGGGATGGAAATACGCCAATCCGCGGTTCCGGAGAACGCCAGGGTGATACCGCCATCATGAAGGGGGATACCGGTCGCGGTGAAATTCGTGACGGCAGCCTCGTCGTTTACACCGGCGACAATGTCAAGATCGGCGAACTCTCCCGAACCCAGCGCGTTTCCCCCACCATGGGCAAAAAGCCACCCGCGACAGCCCTCGTCCTGTTCGATGGCTCTACAGCCGATCACTTCGAAGGCGGAAAACTCTCTCCGGACAAACTGCTGATGCAGGGTGCCGCTAGTCGCGAAAAACACGGTAGCGGCGAACTCCACATCGAATTCCTGCTGCCCTTCATGCCCAACGCCCGTGGACAGGGACGTGGAAACAGCGGAGTTTACCTGCAGGGTCGATACGAAGTTCAGGTGCTCGATTCCTTCGGGCTCAGCGGTGAACAAAACGAATGCGGCGGGATCTACTCCATCGCCAAACCCAGCGCAAACCTGTGCTTCCCGCCACTCAGCTGGCAGACATACGACGTCGATTACCACGCCGCGACGTTCGACGCCGATGGAAAGAAAACCAAAGACGCCTGGATGACTGTCCGACACAATGGCGTCGTGATTCATGACAAAGTCAAACTCACTCATGCCACTACGGCCGCACCCGTCGCAGAAGGTCCTCAGCCAGGCCCCCTGTATCTGCAGGATCACGGTAACCAGGTTCGCTATCGCAACATCTGGTTCAATCCCGCTGCAGAATAACTTGCCAGGAGTCCAGCCTGTCACCGCGCATGCCCTGACCATTCACTCGCGGCCGGTGATTGCTGCACCACGTCCATCACCCCTCAATGCAAAACAGCGTACCGAAACTCGGTACGCTGTTTTTTATCAGCCACTCTTCAGGTCTTGATCAATAACTATTCAGGGTTGCTCTGAACATCCACCCAGCGGCGTTCTTCAAAGGACACAAGCACCGCATCCGCAATCGCCTGAGCTGACGCGCCGTCGTGAAATCCGGGGACAGCATCCCGGCCTTCCAGAATCGCCGAGGTCAATTCATACACCAGATCATAACGGAAGACCGTGCTGGGCTTGCCCTGCGATGGATCCCTCGGACTTCCCGGAGCGACCAGGAATTCTGCAGGGACCGGCAACTTCTCAAAGTCCCGACCGTTGCGCGCCAGGACAATCGTGTTCGGATCTGTCAGCTGGTAGGCCGCCGATCCTTCACTGCAGTTGACCTCAGCCCACTCATACCCCACACCGCTGTTATTGTGGCCCTTCATCAGTGTGCTGCCTTCCCACACACCAACCGCTCCGGATTCAAAGAATCCGATCAGGCTCGACCAGTCATCCACTTCCGAAGGCGGACAGGGTTTTCCATCAGCCGTTCGATCCCGGGGAACAAACTGAGCGACCGCGCCACAAATCGACCGAATCGGTCCCAGCAGGTCCTGAGCAAAGTCGATCCGGTGAATCGTCATGTCAAACAGGTCACCCGCCCCGGCCAGCTTTTTGATCTGACGCCATCCCCAGCTGGTTTCCGGCAGATCAAGGAATCGCTGACTTCGAAAATGACGCGGTGTCCCCAGCGCCCCACTTTTCACCAGATGGCGAACATACCGCATCGACGGCGCAAATCGATACGTAAACGCCGTCATGTGCCGCACGCCGGCATCCCGAGCCGCACGGTACATCTCCGCTGATTCCTGAAAATTCAGGCCCAGTGGCTTTTCACACATCACATGCTTGCCATTGCGCACACACTCCAGCGCCTGCTCGCGATGCACAAAGTTCGGAGTGGCAATAATTACCGCATCCACATTCGGATCCGCCGCCAGCTGACGATAGTCCGTATAAGCCCTGACCGGGCCCCACTCCGATGATCGCTGTGCCAGCAAGGCTTCATTGGGATCACAGATCGCCGTCAGGCTTGATCGAGGATCCAGCCGAATCCCGGGAACGTGATGAAAATCAGAAACCGCCCCGACACCAATAATCCCGTAACGAACATGCGACGTCATTCGTCTGAACTTTCACAAAAGGAAAACATCGGCAGCCCGCGCGCCACTCGTCATGCAACAACACGGAAACAATCCAGCCACCGATCAAAAACAAGCCGGCGATCCCTCACGAATCGCCGGCCACTGTGTCCCCGATCTTCCGATCACTCTACTTCTGGCCAGACTTCTCCTGCTGCAGCTGATCCAGAAACTGCTGCATCTGTGCCGCATTAGCCGGC
>JALQWE010000751.1 GCA_023258825.1 Planctomycetaceae bacterium
TACGCACCGCATGCCGCCGCTCTCCGATCACCTGACTTCGGCTATTCGGGGGTTAACAGGTGCGTGGGATAATCCACCTGCACCATATACAGACCTTGCGCAACAGCCGTCATGCCGGCAGCAGAACGATCCAGCGATTCAATCACCGTTCGCAGATAGTCCACCGGACGTTTTCCCCGTCCAATATCAATCAGTGTGCCCACAATTGACCGCACCATGTTGTACAGAAATCCATCAGCCATCACTTCAAAGACAACAAAGGGTTGCCCCGTTTCTTCCGGGCGTCCATCCACTGACCATGGACTGACATTCCCCACAGAAGGCTCCTTCGCAGCCTCTGGCCCCCCGCTCTCTGGTGAATCAGCCACAGGACGCCCGCGATGCGAATGGCCGGACCATTGATGGGCAGAATTCCAGAGCCCCCAGCCCGAGCTGCGATACACAATCGCTTCCATGATCGTGCGAACACTCGTTTCCTTGTTCGGAAACTCTTTCTCGAAACAGCGGAAGTCGTGACACCCCAGAAGATATCCTACAGCCTCCTGCATACGCTCCGTCTGCAGGCGAAAGCGACAGGGAGCACTGTACCGCCGCAGAAATGGCGGGCAGATTCCGGCATCATGAATGACGTAACGATACCGCTTGCGAATGGCAGAGAACGTGGCATGAAATCGCAGCGAGACCTCGGCCGCCGAAACAATGGTGATGTCGTCGGGAAGTGCCGTCTGCAGCGCCGCCGGAATGTTTCGCACTGGAATACGGCTTAGTGTGTAAAAGTTGGCGACCTGCCCCAGTGCATGGACGCCCGCGTCCGTCCGACCGGCACAGTAAACTCGCCGCTGTTCTCCCGTTAGCTTCGCAATGGCCGCCTCCACACAGGATTGCACAGAAACTCGTTCCGGCTGCACCTGCCAACCCGCGTAGTCCGTGCCATCATAGGCCACTGTCAGCATGATGTTACGCGTTCCGGGCGGGGCCTGACGAGCCTCAAATGGCAGCAACTCAGGCTTCTCAGAATCCGAGTCCGAGGCGTCGCTGGGAGTCATGGAGTCGCACCTGCCTGACCAGCCACGTCACCTCGCGAGACCGTGCGAATCCTTGTGACCAGCAGCCCACCGCACAGAATCAGACAGGCTCCCAGGAAGTACGGCATCGATGTGGAAACGTCCAGCAGGGCAATTCCCAACGCCGGCCCGAAGATTCTGGCCAGTGACGAAAGACTCTGCCCCGTCCCCAGCACCGCGCCCTGCTCGTCACGGTCCGCCGCCAGAGACAACAAAGACTGCAGCGACGGCGTCACGGCCGAGAAGCCAATCACCACGACAGGCAGAATCATCCACAGGGCCGCCCCCGGCAGAACTTTCAAGCCTGTCAGCCCGATCAGCGTGAAACCGATCGTCATCAACAACACTCCGCTCAGCGCCATCCGGAGCTCACCCACTTTGGGCAGCAGCCTTCGCACCAGCAGTCCCTGCCCCAGCGACAGCACAAAGCCCACATAGGCGTACAGCACATAATTCCAGCGACTGCTGTATCCAAATTTCTGAGTCAGTAGTGACAGTGTGCTTTCAAACTGCGCAAAGCCGAAGGTGGTCACAAACACGGCCCCAAGAATGACTGATAGCCGCGGGCTTTTCAGATGCCGCACAACGGTCGTCAACCGAAAACCTCGGTGGCCACCCGCCGTCATTCCCGGTCGTCGCGATTCCTGCAATCGAAATGCAGCCAGAAGTAAGGCGGTGGCTGACAAGGCCCCCGCAACATACCCCGGCAGTCCGGAAGGTGGTGTCGTCAGCAGTTCGCTCACTCGGGCTTTGGGAAGTGGCTGAGCCAGCATCTGGTTCACCGCAGTCACTCCCACCTCATCCAATTGTCCCGCGGCCTGAATTTCCTTCAGAAACTCAGGCGCCGTCACCAGTGTCTCGTCCTCGTCCCACGCACTCAGCACTCGTAACTGAGGTACCGTCAGTGCCACAGGACTGTCATCCGACACACACAGGGCTCCAATCAGCGGGCCAAATGTGAATCCAATCCCGAACGCGGCACCAATCATTGCCATCCCGCGTCCCCGATTTCGGGCTCCAGTGCAGTCGGCAATCACGGCCTGGGCCGTGGAAATCGTAGCGCCAGAAATTCCGGCACCGATTCGAGTCACAAACATCCAGCCGAGGGCTCCTAAACCCATCAGTTCAAAGCCATGGCTACGAGACGAGA
>JALQWE010000752.1 GCA_023258825.1 Planctomycetaceae bacterium
ATGCAGTTACGGGCGTTTCCGGCCCTGAGGGATGACGGCGAGGCGGTGGCGTTGATGTTGTGCCAGACGCCGGAAGAAGCGCAACGGCAGTTGCGGCTGGGTCTGCGTCGGTTGATATTCCTGATGGAAAAGAAGCGTGTGTTGACTCAGGTGGGCAACCTGCCATCGATCACGAGGACTCGGGTGTTAGCCGCCACGATTCGGGGCATGGAATTTACGAATCACCTGGCCCTGCTGATGGTGGAGCGGGCATTTCTGCAGGATCGGGCGATTCCGCGGACGCGACCGGCCTTTGAAGCCACGCTGGCGGCGGGTCGGGAGCGGTTGGGTGTTGTGGCTCAGGAGTTCACTCAGTTTCTGCCGCATCTGTTTCAGCATTACCACGAGACTCGCGCGGCCCTGGAGCAAGCGAAAGGGCCGGGTTGGGAGCCTTTGCTGAAGAGCATGCAGGCGCAGCTGAACGGGTTGATTTATGCGACGTTTCTGATTGACACACCATGGCCGTGGCTGATTCAGATTCCGCGATATCTGACAGCGATTCGACAGCGGCTGGTACGACTGGGATCGGGGGGATTGCGAACGGAGTTGGGACTGGAAGGTGAGTTGTCACCGTGGATTGCGCGGTATGAGCAGAAGGTGCGTGAGCATCAGCAGCAGCGGCGAGTGGACCCCATGCTGCAGCATGTGCGCTGGATGCTGGAGGAATACCGAGTGCAGCTGTTTGCACAGAAGCTGGGGACGGCTATTAGTATCTCGGCGTCGAAACTGGACGAACAGTTTCTGAGGATCAGTTAGCGACTGTGGGCCGCTCGGGCGTTGTGACCTGAAGCGGCGAGGGCAGGAATCCGGGTGTTCGGCAGCCCCTGGGGAATTGGGTTGCGATTGTTGAGATTTCCGGGTCAGGCGCTTGCCCGTGGGGGTTGGAACGGGAGAATGGGGGGAACCGCGGGTGTGACCTTGGCGAGGATTCCGGAGTGGCACGACAGCGGGGGATCAGGAAAAGGGACTGATGGCGACGAACACACAGAAGGCGACAGCCGCTGGATCGGTAGAATCTGAGTTGGCGGCTGGAGCGACTGCCTGCGAACAATTTTCCGAACAGGAGCGGAGTTTTTTCGTGGACAACGGCTACGTAATTCAGCGGGGGTTGATTCCTGTTGACTACGTGCAGCAGATGCGAAGGATCACCGAGCGGGATGTGGCGGGCCATCTGGGAGACAACGAGTACGAGGCGGACCTGCATTACCCCGGAGCACCGGCTTCGCTGGAGTCGGAGGGTGGGCGTACGATTCGGAGGCTGCGTCAGGCGATCAGTCGGGACCCGATTTTTCTGAGGTTGCTGAAAGAACCATTTCTGTTGCAGCGGCTGTGTCAGTTGCTGGGGCCGCATGTGGTGATGCCGTTGGCGCACCATAACTGCATCATGACCAAGCAGCCACGGTTCAGCAGTGACACCGGGTGGCATCAGGACACGCGGTACTGGTCCTTCAGCACGGGGGATCTGGTCAACATCTGGATTGCGTTGGGCCCGGAGAATCTGCACAACGGTTGTCTGCAGGTCTTACCGGGGACTCATCAGGCCGCTGCGTCGCGTGAGCGTCTGGACGAGGCCTTGTTTCTGCGGACGGATCTTCCGGAGAATGCCCCCTTACTGGCGCGGGCGACACCGGTTGAACTGGAGCCCGGAGACGTCTTATTCTTTCATGCTCGTTGCTTCCACGCGGCGACTCGCAATTTTTCATCGCAGACGAAGCAATCCGTGGTGTTTACATTTCGATCGATTGAGAATGCACCGCTACCGGGTTCGCGTTCTGCTGCGTGGCCTGAGTTGTTATTATCGTAGCGGGGCTGAGGACAGCAAGCGGCCTTAGTCTGAGACTGGAAGTCAGCAACAGTGGTTGGGGGGCGATGGTCATGAGAGACGGGTACCGGTCAGCGATGGGGCGTCGGCCATTTCTGGCGACCTCAGCCATGGGCTTTTCCAGTCTTGCGGCCGCCATGATGCTGAATGCGGAGGCTTCCGGCAAAACGGAAGCGGGGCATGATTGGCAACCTCCTGATGGCAGAGCGCATTTTGCACCGCGGGCGAAGAGCGTGGTGTGGTTGTTCATGAATGGCGGTGTTTCGCAGGCCGAGTCCTTCGACCCCAAGCCGATGCTGAACCGGTATGCTGGAAAGACGATCGCTGAGACACCGTTTTCTGACGTACAGAA
>JALQWE010000753.1 GCA_023258825.1 Planctomycetaceae bacterium
CCAAAACCAACCACCATACCACAATCTCACCGCCTGAGATGCAACGTCCCGCACTCACAAAAACTACTCACGTTTCGTGGTCTTTCGTGTCTTTCGTGGACCATTCACACCCCTATCTCATCCGTGCCCATCTGTGTCCATCCGTGGTTTCAAAACGAACACCAAATCAAAACGACTCCGATGAAACTTCCCCCGCCCGTTGAAGCGATAACACGCTGAAACATTCATGCCTTGCGCAAGGCTGAAACCGCACATCGCTCACCAGCCGCGTTACGGTTGCTCGACGGGCTTGGCGTCCTCGACCTGGTCTGACGAGGTGGCGGGTTGTGAATTCGTTGCCGCAGGCTCCGCCGGTGCAACAGCCGCCGCTGGCTTCGCCGTGAACATCGCGCTGATCGACACACAGGCCAGCACACCATAAACCAACCCGCAAGCCACAAGACTCAGCCGACGCCACAAAGGCGGCTGGATGGCTTTGGGCAGAAAGCGTGTATTCACCCGCAGGATCTGGAACGCACCAACAGTCAGAATCGGACTCGCGAGTAATCCGAGAATCTTGAACAGACTCAAAGCGCTTTCGCCCTTCGAAAGTGCAATCACACCCCACACCGCAAAGAACATCAGCAGGCTGAAGTAGATACGGCGCGCCTTGTAGCGGCGCAGACTCGGCCAGCCAGCCCACAGAGCGTCCGTGCTGACACGCGTCAGGCAATCCGTATTGCCCAGTTGCGTCGAAAACAAAATCCAGAAGCCGTTGATCAGCGCCAGTGCCCAGAATCCTGACCACATCTTTTCGGCCATGAACCGAGCCTGAAATGCACCGGCCGCGTTGTCTGCAGGTATCGCATCGGGCGTCACAATCGCCAGGGCCAGATTGACATTGAGAAACATCCCGGCGACACACCCAAGTGCCCACAGGACGGACTGATCAATCAGACTGTACTTCCACCATGTGGACCACCGTCGCAGGTTCTCTGACGTGCACCGGAAGACTCTTCCAATGGGCCGCACTTCCGTGGCTTCATCACTGAGCATCCCGCCGATGGATCCGCTCCAGGCTCCCATGCCCAGCCCCTTGTCACGCGTCCAGTTGGAAATCGCCAGGTTACCAAGTCCACCGGACCCTGCAGTCGCAGCAAACACGCCAAGCAGCATCCAGTCCATTTTCTCGGGAAGTACGCCTGGGGTGCAGAAGCCCAGAGCTGTTCGGGTCCAGATGTCCAGTGGCACAAACAGCACGTTGGCAACCAGCAGAAAGACAAAGATGAACAGCACCATCGCCCAGGACAGCTTCTCCAGCACGTGTTCGATCGACTTGCCACACTGCAGCAACACCACCGTCAACGCCAGAACACCCAGAGAAATCGCCAGCAGTGTGCCGCGATCCCCACCGGCTGGATCCGGCAACCCACCTGTTCCCGCCGTGAACAGCACATTCGCACAGCCCAGGGCCATAGCGGGCGTCGCCAACTGCATCGTCCCGGCAAGCAGGTAAAACACACCCCAGAAACGGGAACCCGGATGCAGACGCATAATTCCGGTCAGGATCGGTTCGCCGGTGTACAGCGTGTAACGGATCGCTTCGAGATTGAAAATCATCTGCAGAAAAATGCCCAGCGTTGCCACCCACAGAATCCCGGTGCCGTACCGCACTGTGGTCAATGGACCGACAATCCATTCTCCCCCACCAATGGACCCCGCCAGCAGAATTGCCCCCGGGCCGATCGTCTTCAGAATGTTGGGCAATGTGAAGGCCAGCGGTTCCGGAAGATCCCCCGTTTCCCAGTTGGGCAGACATCCATGGTCTCGCGCAGCATCCGCCGACACACGGGCTTCCTCAGACTTTGGCATCTCGGACATGCGACTGGATTTCCATGGCAAATGACAACGACGGAGCGGGACCAGAAGTCCGGCAGGTAATTCCTGACGAAGACGCGGGGAAGTCGCCGCAGATCGCGACCAGATCCACCGCAGGCTCGGGAATTCTGACATGTTTCCCCGTCGTCTGGATAGTCTCCACACCTCTGCAGGGCCCGGAATTCCATGGAACCGGCCACCCACCCCGGACCATGCCTCGCCCCCCGAGGCCACAGAAATCCGGCCGGACGAACAGCGATTTCAGGAAAAACCTCCGCCTGTAACACGTCGCTTTTCGGCAACATTCCCCCCCGCCCCCACCGGCCAGGTGCCATGCACTCGCGACCGCGATGC
>JALQWE010000754.1 GCA_023258825.1 Planctomycetaceae bacterium
ACTGCACCGGGGCTTGCCCCTGCGGATAACGGATCCAACCGGTCATCTGCCCGGCGTCATTCCAGGTGTAGACGTCCTTCCAGTTCCTGATTGGTGCGAGCAGGGGATCAGTGTAGCGATTCCTGTAATCCTCGGAAGCATAGTCAACGCTGATCAGTCGACCGTCGTGATACTCGCGTTTTTCTGACGCGATGAACAGCGAACACAGCATTCCGGGGAGTGACGTGCTGTCCGGGGAACTGGCGAAGACTCCGATATCCACACGACTGGAGGACATATCATTGAGCCAGGGGATGTTGATGCGATCGTGCCAATTGACGACAACTTCTGCGCGGCTGCCGGAGTTATTGAGGGGGCGGATCTGTATTTTTCCGGGATCGCCCTGGAGGACCACCCAGCGAAACTGCAGTGGCCGTCCGAGTGAATCGGAACTGTCTGAGGCATCCAGCACCATTCGTCGTGATTGACGAAGTGTGCGAAAGACCCGTCCGACGACGAGTGGCGTGGTCAGCAGATTCTCGCCCTCTGACGCCGTGAAATAGTCGACGCCGGGAACAGCAGTGTCTTCTTCAAGGACGGTGAGTCTTACGACAGGAGGAATCGTAGAGAGCGTCATGTCATGGGCCAGTTGCACCATACGTTCGACATCAAGGTCCTGCGACTGGAAAACGACCGGGTGTGCTCTACCCGTGTAGTAGTCGGCATCAGACTGCACGAAACGCAGGGATCTTCGCAGGATGAACTGCACGGCGTGCATCAACAGGCCATCAGATTCAAGACGTTGGCGAACCTCCGGGCGAAAAGCTGCCAGTGTCAGGGCGATGGCCGAGAGGAATGGCTGGTCAGACCCTGATGATCCCTGCGAAAGCACCCAGAATGGGGCATTGACCGGAAATACATCACCGTATTGCGGATCAAAATCATTGTGTTCGGGGTAGCAGTAGAGTTGGTTTTTCAGATAGTGAGCGGCCGTCAGGCGCGAGTAGATTTCATCGGAGAGCAACATTCTCGCATTGCTGCGCCAGAATGGTGGTGCGACGTATGAGGTGGACGAGTTTCCGAAGGTCGGAAGGTTAAATCGGTGGCTGGGATGCAGTCCGAAATCCGCCTGAGCAGCCTGAACAGCGGGAGCATATTCGACGAAGGCGAGTGAGGGGTACAACTGCGGATTCAGCGTGGAATGGTCGCGGTCTCGATTGTTATACAGCAGTCCGGAGAAGCCCGCTGCCGACTTTTCCTGAATCCAGTCGCGAACATGGTTGGCCGCGGGCGAATCCAGTCGCAGCAGATTGGAGGGTGACGGTTCCGTTTCCTGTGTCGGTACTTCAAACTCTGTGATCAGAGACAGTTCCTGTTCATTCCAGCGCGTATTCTGATCGCTCACGATAGCCACTTGATTCGTGATTTGTCGATCTGCTGGAGTCGCTTGTCGCAGGCCACGAGCGAGGTCGGGTTTCCATGGCATCGCAGCTCTTTTCAGCAGCCCGGGCATGCGGGTATTCTGCTGAAGGGACCTCAGTGCTGGATCTGATTTGATGCGTGAAACATCGCGAAATCCGGTTGCGACAGCAAGTGTCAAAGTGTCCATTGCACGATCGGACTGTTGTGTCACAGCCAGCAGGCTGGACAATGAGTACCATGCCATTGGGTCAGAAGGATCCACCACGGTCATGCGTTCGGCAAGTTGCCTGCAGGTTTGGAGGTCCTTCTGCAGGATTGCCTTCTGCATCAGAAGGTTGAGCCGAAAAACTTCGGCTCGCCGCGCGGGGAGTGCAAACAGTTCGGACTTCTGCGTGAACGGTTTGGGTTGCCGTTTCGCTGAGTAGTAGCGGAGCAGCGGTGCGCTGCCGACCAGCGCTACGAGGGCCAGCAGAATCGGTAATCGACGCATACAGAATCACCGGGAGGAAAAGCTGGGGTTGCGGGAGCGGCCCCTCAGGCGGGAACAGCGAAGAGAGCCCCGAGATCGGGTATCTGCAGCAACTTCTGTCGTGCAGATGCTGATAAATTATGACACGGCGTGGTCTGGTGTGGTGGAGAAAGGTGGGCGAATTCCCCGCCAATCCCGGGAAAAATTCGACAAAGCAACGTCCCGGCGAGTGCTGAGAGCGGGAGTTTGCCTTCAGTCCCTGTTGTGCTGCCTGCATTCCCGGCGAACCAACTCGGTATTTGCCTTTTTCGATGAATTTCGGCAGCTCAGTCAGTATGAT
>JALQWE010000755.1 GCA_023258825.1 Planctomycetaceae bacterium
ATTCAGAAGAGGCCCAGGTGGCTCGACTGGCCCTGCGAGAACTGTATGCGACCTGTCATTCCGCATGACAGGTGCTGCGACGCCCCCGTTGCCGTGATCATTTCTTCCCTGCCTCATCAGGCGCCATGCTTCACAGTGCCCAAAGCCAGCACTCAGGAATCCTGCGATGCACATCCGTTCCGTCGTCGTCAAAAACTACCGTGTTCACCAGAATCTGACCGTCACGTTTGATCGCCGATTGTCGTTGATCGGCGGTCCCAACGAAGCTGGAAAAAGCACGCTGGCCGAGGCCATTCATCGTGGCCTGTTTCTGAAGTCAAAAGTCACAGGGGATTCCCGGAGCTCGATGCAATCAAACTTCGGTGATGGCGACCCGGAAGTCGAAGTGGAGTTTCAGATTCACAATGAGATTTATCGGGTTTACAAGAAGTTTTCGGGAACAGGCGGCGTCACAAGATTGTCGCAGGTGAACGGCAAAACGTTGACCGGCGATGAGGCAGAAACGCGGCTGTCCGAGCTCCTTGGCGTCGAAGCGGTTGGCGGGGGTCGAGGTATCGGCGAACGCGTCTCGCAGCAATGGGCTCATCTGTGGGTTTGGCAGGGACAGTCCGGAACAGATCCCTCGACGTATGCCACAGCTCAACGCGACGCTCTGCTGGCGCGACTGCAGAGTGGCTCAGCCATCGTGATGCAGTCAGAGCTTGACGCGCGTGTTGCAGCCGTCTTCATCAATAAGGTTGCAGCAGAGTTTTCAGCGAAGCGCGAGCCTAAGGTCCGGAGTCCACTTTTTGATGCGCGTAAGAAGCGTGACGAAGCGCAGGACGCTGTCCGTAAGGCAGAAGAAAACTGCAGAACACTTGAGGACGCAGTTCGAAAATTCACGGATGCCGGGCGACGGCTGAAAGAGGCCGAAAGCAAAGCCGTCGAACTGCGGCAGGACCTGATCTCCGTGGAACAGCAACTGGAGCGTGTCAAGGAACTCAGACAGAACTTAGACCAATCAAAATCAAAGCTCTCTGACATCGAAAATCGCAAAGAAAAATTGCTCAACGTCGGACGTGATATTGAGCAGGCGGAACGCGCACTCCAGACAATTCAACAGAAACTGACGTCAGCAAAGTCCACAGAGGAAACCCTGAGGAAGGCTGAGCAGGACCGTGAACGCGCCTATTCGCAGGCGCAGGAAGATTACGAGGCCGCTCAGGACGCTGAAACCATTGCCATCGGCAAATCAGAACTGGCCACCGCCGTTCAGGAACACCTGCGCGTTTCAGAGCAACAGCAGCACTGTGAGAAGGCTCAACAGCAGGCCGATGAATTTCGCCGACAACTGGTGGACGTTGAGACCCGTCTCGCCGTCGTCCCGGCGATTTCTGAAGCGCAGCTGCGCGAGCTGCAGAAGTCCTCGAGGAAACTGGACGCAGCCGAAGCCACCCTGAAGGCCATCGCGACCGGAATCGAACTTGTCGTGGCGGACCAAAGCGTCCGAGTGGGCTCCACGGAACTCAGAGCCGGCCAGCCAATCACGATCACCGAATCGACTGAAATCAGCATCGGCGATGGCACGCGACTGTTGATTCGGCCGGGTGGTGGAACGGGAGTTACCACTGCGGAAACTGCATTTCGGGATGCTGAGCGGGATCTGAGAAAACAGCTGGTCTCCCTGGGCGTGCAGACGCTCGCTGACGCCGAAACGTCTTTTCGACAACACCAGGAGTTCTCCAGAGAACGCGACGGCCTGAAGAAGGAACTCGGTACATTAAAAGCAGACCAACTCCCGGAACAAGCAGCGGAACTGCAGTCGAAACTGCAACGCCTGGCCGCCGACATTGATCGTCGGAAAGCTCTGTTGAAGCTGGACATCACTCTTCCGCAGACAACTGAGGAGATCACCGAGTTCAGGTGGCAATGTCAGCAGGAACGAGACCTCGCGAACGAATCTGTTCAAGACCTGAAGAGACGTCGAGACACAGCAGAAAAAGCCCGTCAGGATGCGCGTGACAAGCGGCTGGCATATGGCAGTGAATTGAAGGAACGGGAGGGAGAAGAAAAGTCTGCGGACGGTAAACTGCAGGGACTGAGACAGCTTGCCGGGGATGCTGACACTCGTGCGGCAGAAATTGAGACGCTGACGCAATCTGCAAAAAATATTTCTGCGACACTTGCGGAACTGAAAACGAAACTCGACGCGCTGGAACCGGAC
>JALQWE010000756.1 GCA_023258825.1 Planctomycetaceae bacterium
CTTTGCCATCAGTAAATCGGAAACTCAGGTCACCCTGGCGGATACTCAGAGTTCACAAGTGGATGTTGATCTGCTGACGATCGGTGCGACCGGTGTCAATGCGTTTGCAGGCGTCAATGGAAACAGCAGTGACCGCATGGGGCTGGCACTGACCAACATGGAATTCGGGCTCGCGCTGGCAACAGCGCAGACGGATCCGACACGTCGATGGACGGCCCTTTCCGCCACAGCTGCTGGTGTGGAACTGGTTGGCGTGACCGGTGTCACACTGTCTGCCTCAGAGCTGTCAATCGCCGTCAATCGTGCAGATGTCCAGGGCACTGTTATTGATTTTGCCAGCAGCATTCTTTCGATTGAAACGGGAACAGACAGCGACGGTGTTGCCACAACCGTCACTCTGGACTTTGAGGGCACACGTGGTCAACTTCTTGAAGCCGCAGGTACTCTTACAATTGCCGCGGGTGACTTCTTTCACGTCGGCGGCAGTCTTGCGCTCACTAAATCAACCAGCACATTGACGCTTTCCGACGACAGTTCCGTAGACGTCGACCTGCTCACCATCGGGGGCTCTGAAATTGAGGCCTTTGCCGGAGTTCATTACACCACAGATGCCACTGGTCTGTTGCTGAGAGACACAAACTTCGCGCTCGTGATGGCCACAGACACTACGAATACGGCGAGAAAATGGACCTCGGTGCAGGCGAGCGTTGGCAGCATTGAGATCGTAGGGGTCACGGGGCTCACGGTCGCGTCGTCCGACCTGCGTGTGCTGCTGAATCGCCCGGATGCCGTCAACTCGCTTCTTGTTGACTACAGCGTCACGCCAGTGACCGTCCTCACCAGCGCGACAAGTTCGATCACTCTCGAAATCGACGGGGATCTCGGACCACTGACGAAAGCCTTCGGAACACTCGACGTGAATGTGGCCGATTTCTTTTCGGTCTCCGGAAGTTTTGCCATCGAGAAGCGCCGGGAAACAGTCACGCTGTCTGATGCAACGACGGTGGACGCGGACCTGTTGACGCTGGGCGGTGCCGACATCAGTGCATTCGCAGGAATTAATGGCCCCGCCACAAATGACAATGCCGCGGGCCTGAGTCTTCAGGACGCCACATTCGGCCTCGCCCTGATCACAGACCGCAGGACACCTGCCCGCAAATGGACGACTCTGCAGGCTACGGCTGCTGTTGCAGAATTCCTTGGCAGTTCGGATTTTGAGATTTCCGGCACGGATATCTCTGTCGCCATCACCAGAGGTGTCAAGGACACCGCTTCCGCAGTACCAGCGTCACAGGCGAATACGCAGTACCTGCTGCAGATCTCCAATGATACGGTCGGTAATCTCGTGTTTTCCCGCGAGGGAGTTACAGGCACGGCAGAAATCAAGAGAACTGACAGTGACGCTGCTATCCTGTTAAAACTCACTGCTGCTCTGGAGTCAATGTCGACGATCGGTACCGGAAACGTGAGCGTCACCGGATCGCGTACGCATGGCTTTACTATTGAGTTTGAGAATGACCTGGCCGGAGTCAACATCACCGATCTGTCGGTCTCTACGCCTGCCAACTCAGCAGGATCAGTGACAGTCTTACAACTGTCAGCCGTAACGCCCGCCATCAATGAAGTGCAAACGATCACGATCACGTCGTCCCAGCCACCCGCGCCGACGATCACCACGTCAGTCACACAGATTTCCAACGGAGCCCCCGGCAGCAGCCACGTTCAGGAAATCGTCATCAGCAAGCCGAGCACCCCGACTCCTTCAGTTTCAGCACTTGTCACCGAGACGACCGATGGCTACACCAGCACCAGCCAGATTCGCCAGTTAACAATCAATAAGCCGACACCGGAAAAACCAATCGTCACGACATCTGTGGCGGAATCCATAACGGGAGTCGGTGCGACAAACGAACGTCAGCAGATCACGATCACGAAGCAGACTCCGCCGACACCGGAAATCAAAGTCACCGTGAGTGAGCTGACTGCGGGAAAGACGGCTGTTGGTGCCGTGACAGGGCTGACAATTTCCGCATCAAATATGGCTCGCGGCACGTATTCTCTCAGCTACGGGGGCAAGTCAGCGACCGTCAGCTGGTCTCAGAACGACGTAACAAATAACTCGAGAAAACTTCGCGACGCGTTGCAGAAGATCACCGGAATCAGCGGCGTCAACGTAAAATTTGATCAGTCGACAACGAC
>JALQWE010000757.1 GCA_023258825.1 Planctomycetaceae bacterium
CTGTTGCTGGACGTACTGCTGGACGTCTGGGGTCGCCACCGGAGGCTGGTTGATCCGGAATCCGCGGGGCATCCCCAGAGCCTCGAGTTCCCTCTCCTTTTTTCAAGCCACGCCCGGATTGCACACCATGCTGCGTCGACAATTCACTACCGCCCTGCAGGTTCTTGCCCTGCTTGTCACTGGCGTCCCTTTCCTTGCCGCTCAGCAGCCGGCGGAATCTGAGGGTGTGGAAAGCGGCCGGGTGATCGGTCGCATCTGGCACACCAATCTGCAGACACAGAACGCCTTTGAATACCTGAATAAGGTCCGCGGCGAACTGGGTGTGCCGGCATCGCCCGTGATGTTTCTGGGCGGTGGCAATCGGATGGATTTCATTTCCGCCGGCGGCATGCGACTTCGCGGGGCCAAACCCCCGGAAATGAGCGGGACACTGCTTGTCCTGCAGACACTGCCGGAGGTCAGCTTCAACAAACCCGTTGCCTTTCAGACGTGTGAGTCGCAGGAACGTTTCACGGAACTGGTCCGCGCTCAGAAAGAGCAGATGGGGCCCGCCGCAGAACTCATCGGCGACCAGGATCGAATTGAACTGCGTTTGAACCTGCAGCAGCAGATCGCCCAGTCCGCCCCGCTGCCCGCGCCCAAAGACGGAGCCCCCGGGGAAACCCGAGTGCTGTCCATCGTGGTGGCCTCCAGTGTGCAGACGACCGGCGAACCCGGCGGAAAGCCGCCTGAAATTCCCAAGTCCATTTCGACGTGGTACCGCTACGTCGATGGCATCGCCTACTCATCGTCCTCCAACGCCCTGTTCACAATGACTCTGCCCGGCATGGAAGGTCTGCGGCAGAACGAGGAACATGTGGGCCAGGATCTGTACGCCGACTTTGACCTCACACAGATCCCGTCCGACTTTCGCCAGGCATTCTGGACGGCGCTCGAAGGCCAGGCCTCAGTGTTCCTGCAGCGATTCGACAACGAAGCGGAAGGTCAGTATTCGCTGCGCAGAGTCCTCGCGGAAGGTCGACTGGAACTGTTGAAGCGTGCCATGTTCGACGTCGAACGCGTGCGATTCTCGCTGCAGTTGTCACCCGCAACCGGTCAGCCGGTGGTCAGCCGACTGCGAATTCAGGCGCGTGAGAACAGCACCCTGGCTTCGTTTCTGTCCGTCGTCAGTCATCAGGGAACACAGCTGACAGGACTGCAGGACGAACAGTCCCCACTGGTACTCTCCACCACGCTGGTCATTCCGGAATTTGTACGTCCTTTTGCCAGTGCGTTTGTGGCGTCTGCCGGACTGCTGCTGAACGAATCCACCGAGGACACCCCGTCAGCCGGTGTGCTGATCACCGACCTCGTCACAGCGCTGCAGGAAACCATCAGCACCGGCATTCTGGATGCCACGGTCTGCCTGCGCGGAACGGTGGAGACGGGGTTGATTCCCTGTGGCGCGATCCGCGTGGAATCGGCTGACAAGCTGCTGGCGGCCATCGAGTTTCTGCTGCAGGTCTCGCACCTGAAAGATCACGTCACTGTGACGCCTGACACCATTGGCGACTACCGGATGATTTCCATCCGCAGTGAAAAGGTGGCGATTCCACTGACCGACAGCAGTCTTCCAGCGCAACTGAACCTTGCCGCAACCGGTTCATGGCTGTGGATGACGGTAGGTGACCAGCGAGGCGTGGACATGCTGGCGGCGATCATCAAAGACAGTGAGCAGTCCCTGAATCGAACCGGGGCCGCTGTCCCGCTGCTGGTACGTCTGAAACTCAGCCGCTGGCTGGGAACCACCGAGGATCAGCTGAGCCGCGTGCCGGCCCAGTGGCTGAACGCCGCCGAACACTGGCTGCAGAGTGCCACCGCGCCACGCATGTCGATTTCCGTCAACGGAAGCAGCATGAACAGTCCGGTCACAGCCGACGGGGAATTCACCAGTTACGCCGCCAAAGCCCTGACACCGGAAGATTCGGACGTGGAACTGAAGGTGCGTTCGGCGGACCAGGAGCTGCTGGTGGATGAAAAAATCGGCACAGGGCTCGCCCGCTTTGCAGTCGCGCAGTACCTGGACGCACAACGCCGCATGTTCAAAGGCTTCTCAATGCCCATCACCATCGGCGGCCCCAATGGCAAAGCGACTCTGAGAATGACCGCACCGAAAGGCGGGGCAGCCCCGGGCGGCCAGTTCAATATCAAGTTGGGCCC
>JALQWE010000758.1 GCA_023258825.1 Planctomycetaceae bacterium
CTCAAGCGCGAGCGGATTCGCCGCCAGATTTACCTGACCCGGCAAGATGCCCGTGCCGATGTCTTCAATTACATCGAAATGTTCTACAACCCCAAGCGCCGCCACAACACGTCTGGCGGTGTTTCTCCGGTAGAGTTCGAAAAACGTCAATCCCAACGGCTCGGAAGTGTCTAGTAGATCCGGGTCGATTCAGTTCGACTCCGGCCCGCGCCTCCATCTCTCTGCACAACTGGCTTCGGCGGTTGTGCTTTTTTTTGGCAATCTGAGCGGACGCAGAGCCCTGAAACACAGGGCTTGTGTCCACTCCAGAGTTTCAAAGATCGATCGTCAGTGAGCGGGTCAAGCTCCGTGAGCAGCAGATCACGATGCTGCCGTTCGATTGTTTGGCGCTTGTACTCAGGATGCCATCGCGATGATCGGGTACCCCTTCGACCACGGCGACTTCGCACATGCCGCAGACGCCCTGCATGCAACCGTAAGGTGCATCAATGCCGTTGTCCAGAATCACATCGAGAATGGTCCGGTCTGCGGGAACCTGTAACTTTTTCCCGGACTTTGCCAGAATGATTTCGAATGCCGTGGAGTCTGTACCGCTCGGGGCTTCCTCAGCCGCAAACCTTTCCAGATGGACATGGTCTGCCGGTCGGCCGGCCGCGGCTTGTTCGTAGACGGCCAGCATGGGTGCAGGACCACAGCAATACAAATGTGCATCTTTTGGTGCCGAGGCCAGAGCAGCAGGAATGTCCAGGGGTGTGCCGCCTGTCTCGTCATCGAAATGCGTGATCAATCGCCCGACCTGGGACTTGCTCGACAGTGCTTCGATCTCCTCGAGGTAGGCCGCATGTGAACGGCTGCGAGCTGCGTAGCACAGGGTCCAGGACCGGCCCTGATGTTCCAGTTCCTGCACCATGGACCAGATCGGGGTGATGCCGATGCCGCCTGCGATCAGAAAACTGTGAGCTGCATCCTGGCGCAATTCAAACAGATTGCGTGGGCCTGCGATGTCCAGTTCGTCACCCACACGAATTTTTTCGTGCACATGCCGTGATCCTCCGCGGCTTTTGGGATCCAGTGCGACGGCGATCTCATAGCGCATCGGAGATCCCGCATGACCGACCAGTGAGTAGCTTCGCACCATGGTGGGGGTCAGTCGAAGGTCAATGTGATCGCCCGGGCGAATAGCCGGCAAGGGCTCGCGATTGATCGATTCGAGCACAAGACTCAGGACAGTGGGCGTCTGACGCGTGATGGACCGAACGCGAAGCCGTGCGGGGGCAGGGGGCAAAGAACTCATGGTGAGACGGACTCGAATCAGGGTGGGGTCATGCGCTTCTTCGCGCCAGTTGGGCGCTGCGCACGCGGCTGAGGAGAAAGCGCATTTGCGCGATTTCCTCGCCATTGAGAATGTCAAAAAACTCCCGCTCGGCCTGATCCACCTTGGACTCGCAACGCACCAGCAACTTGCGTCCGGCGGGGGTCAGGCTCACCTGAATGACTCGTCGGTTGTTGGGGTCGGTGGTGCGGGTGACGAATTCCTTGGCTTCCAGGTGCTTGATGAACTCGCCCATGGACTGGGCGGTCATGTTCGCACGTCTGGCCAATTCGGCCGACGATACGGGCTCATGGTGAATGATCAGGTTCATGACCATGTACTGACCGGCCGTGATGCCGTCGGGTTGCAGGCATTCATCCACGCGTCGACGCACCAGTTGTTCGACTTGCTGGATGTAGAAAAAGGCACGGGCGGTCACGGACATGAGGGTTCTTCTCGCTAAAGGTGGCGATCAGACTTGTTCGTCTGCCAGCAGCAGCAAACTGTCATTGCCTGATTCGATCCGGGCGCACAGTCCGTCCACCAATGGAAGCTGTCTTTGGATCCAGACCCGGGCCAGCTGGAATTTTCTCAGCCTTTGGGCCTCGTCCACGAACTCGCAGTTCTGCGTTCCGCTCACGACCGATGCGATGTCGGCCCAGGTCCAGGCAAGATAAAGGATGCCCAGCACCGTCAGCAGGTCATAGGCGCCGGCATCGACTTGTGCAGCTTGATCGGCCCCGGTGCGATCGATCCAGTCGAAGGTGTTTTCGAGCCGTCCCAGTGCCTTGGACAGGGGGTTGAGAAATTCTTCCAGCTTGGGCTGGTCACGGTGCGCTTCAATGAACTCGCGGATGGCATTCGTGAAATGCCGGCGTGCA
>JALQWE010000759.1 GCA_023258825.1 Planctomycetaceae bacterium
GACGAATTCGATTCGAGTAATGCGGTGCCTGCCCGCCAGCACCGCATTCAGAAAATGGATCGTAACGCCTGGATGGTGCTGATTGCCCAGCATCATCTTGAACGCGTAATCGACAAGAGGAATGATGCCAATCGGCACGGGAGCCTCCCCGCGGGGTGCGATGTCTCATGAAGTTAATGCATGCAACATGCATATCACCCATGGGTATACATCACAATTCGCCTGACGCAAGCACGAATGTGCCGAAAACATCACGACACTCGTCGGTCAGCACACTCCACCGTGGCAGAGAACACAATCCTGAGCCTGCAGCGTCAGGCAGGCAGCCTTGCCACACTGCGGCCTCAGGCCGGGACCGGCAGAGTATCCATCAGCGCCTGCACAATCTGACCACACCGCTGCCGCTGGCCCTCCGCCAGCATCCCGCGACTGACCAGGCGATGCGCCAGAACCGGCACCGCAGCCCGCTTGATGTCATCCGGAATGACAAACTCCCGGCCGTCCGTGAACGCCAGTGCCTGAGCAGCACGGTACCAGGTAAGGACACCGCGAGTGGACACGCCGAGCGACAGCTCGGGGTGATTGCGAGTTCTTTCGGCGAGGTCCAGCATGTAGCCGGCCAGCGAATCATCCACTCGCACCTGCTGCACCTGTCGCTGCAGTGCCAGAATTTCAGGAGCGGAAGCCACCGGCTGCAGTGATTCCACCGGTTGGCCGGTTCGATGCCGCTGCAGAATCTCAAGTTCCGCCTGTCGCTCCGGGTATCCCACACTCAGGCACATCATGAAACGGTCGAGCTGATTTTCGGGCAGTGGGTACGTGCCTTCAAACTCACGCGGATTCTGGGTGGCAATCACCAGGAACGGCTGGGGCAGTGGATGTGTCACGCCCTCCACAGACACCTGTCGCTCACTCATCGCCTCAAGCAGCGCACTTTGATTTCGAGGCGTGGTGCGGTTGATCTCATCAGCCAGCAGGACGTTGGTAAAAATCGGCCCCGGACGAAATTCGAAATCACCGGTCGCCGGACGATACACTGCAGCACCCAGCAGGTCACTGGGCAGCAGGTCCGGAGTAAACTGCATGCGGACGAACTGACAGCCCAGAGTCTTTGCGAGAGCCCTGGCGAGAGATGTTTTTCCCAGACCCGGAGCGTCCTCAAGCAGGACATGGCCACCACCCAGCAGTGCGGCAGTACACAGCCGCACGACCTCGGTTTTGCCCAGCACCGCAGACTCAACATTCGCCAGAATTCGCTGCACCAGTTGTTGACCCACCGCCCGCTCCGCTGCAGAACCCACCAGGCCGCAATCGCAGTCGTTGACCGAACCACACTGCTGCATTCTAGCCGCGGCGCCCCGGGGAACATCCCTGCATGCTGCAAACCGGGCAGAAAATCAGAGAAACCCGGAGGAGGTTTGCACAGCCGTTACAAATCGACGCTCAGGAACTACTGGGGAATGGCCTCACCAATACCGTACTTCTCTGCAGCCGCCTCATAACTTTGCATCGCCGTCGGCAGCAGCTCACGCAGCGCCGTCGCACGACGGGCGTCGGAGGGGTGCGTCGACAGGAATTCCATCGGAGCGTCTCCCTGCTTGAGCGACGAAAATCGCTCCCAGAACCCCGGAGCCACCGAGGGGTCATACCCGGCCTTCGCCATCAGCAGCAATCCAATGTGGTCCGCCTCCAGCTCATGCTTTCGACTGTAGGGCAGTATGACTCCATACTGCGACGCTGCACCGTAAGCCGTCAGAACAATCTGCTTCTTCTGCTCCTCCTGCTTCTGCAGCACCATGCCCACGGCGGTCTTGCCCAGATTCTGCGCCGTTTGATACGTCATGCGTTCGCCACCGTGTCGGGCAATCGCGTGCGCCACCTCGTGCGACATCACCACGGCCAGCCCCGCCTCATCCTGACACACCGGCAGCAAACCCGTGTAGACGGCCACCTTGCCGCCAGGCAGGCAGAAGGCGTTCTGAGTCTTCGATTCGATCACGTTGAATTCCCAGTTGAAATCGGGGCGGTCAGCCACCGCGGCAATCCGCTGCCCAACCCGCTTCACCAGCTCCTGATACTTTTCGTTCTTCGTGACCGGCTCAGACTTCAGTACGTCCTGATAAGCCGTCAGCCCCATCTCGTTC
Source organism: Planctomycetaceae bacterium (assembly GCA_023258825.1). Taxonomy (GTDB): domain Bacteria; phylum Planctomycetota; class Planctomycetia; order Planctomycetales; family Planctomycetaceae; genus SXXK01. The sequence continues at coordinate 2,145 of JALQWE010000759.1, forward strand.
TCGCTGGCCTCCGATGTCACCAGCAGCCTGCGACGCTCTGTGACCG
>JALQWE010000760.1 GCA_023258825.1 Planctomycetaceae bacterium
CACAAGGGCAGGAGTACCGTGTGGATTATCTGCCAGCCGAGTCAAACACGGGAATGTTCGGTGGCAATTCCAACTGGCGTGGGCCGGTGTGGATGCCGGTGAACGCACTCATCATCCGGGCGCTTCTGCAGTACTATCTGTATTACGGTGATAATTTCAAAATCGAATGTCCCACAGGTTCAGGGAAGATGATGAATCTCCTCGAAGTGGCCCAGGAGATTTCTCGCCGCCTGACCGGAATTTTCCTGCGTAATGAACAGGGACGTCGTCCGGTTTACGGAGGGGCCGAGAAGTTTCAGTCTGACCCCCACTGGCGCGATCACCTGCAGTTCTTTGAATACTTTCATGCGGATAATGGCGCTGGCCTGGGAGCAAGTCATCAGACGGGCTGGACAGGCCTTGTGGCGAAGTTCATCCAGCTCTTTGGCGATGTGGATGCGAACCAGATTCTGGAAGTCGGGAAGATGTCCGGATTCCGAACAGACGGACAGAACGCCACGACCGAACTGCCGGTTCCTGAAAGCACCTCAAATTCAGACAATAGGCAAGCTCCATGACGGCGGGCCCTCTGGATCTTATTCCGCTCTGGTTGATCATGCCGCTCACCATGATTGTCAGCCTGTTGGCACTGGAGGCAGGATACAAATCCGGAATCTGGAGACACCTTCGTGCAGCCGATGAAAAGGAGACGCCAGTGGCGGCAATGGTCGCTGCCGTACTGGGTTTGCTGGCCTTTATGCTGGCGTTCACATTCAGTATGGCGGCCAGTCGCTTTGACGCACGTCGACAGGCGGTGCTTGAAGAAGCCAATGCCATCGGCACAGCCTGCCTGAGATCTCGCCTTCTCGCCGAGCCACAGCGTTCGAGGATCACAGAACTTCTGCGCCGCTACACGGAGTTCCGAGCTCAGAAGCTGAATCCAGAGAACCTGGACCGGGTGCTGGAGGAGTCCGAAATACTCCATGAGCAAATGTGGCAACAGGCAGTCGCGTCTGCTGAAATCGATCCCCACTCCATCATGACGGGATTGTGTCTGCAGTCACTCAACGAAACCATTGATCTGCACGCGAAACGTGTTTTTGTCGGTCTCCACAGCCGAATTCCGCTTACAATCTGGGTGGCTTTGCTGGCACTGGTGATGCTGGGTATGTTTTCGCTGGGCTACCAGTCCGGGATTTCAGCCACGCGTCGTTCTCTGGGAATGCCGATCTTCACCCTGGCCTTTTCCGCAGTTCTGTACCTCATCGTTGATCTGGATCGTGCCCATGAAGGGCTGATGCAGGTCAGTCAGGAAACCATGATCCGTTTACGCGACTCGATGCTGACAACAACTCCGTAGTCGAGGCTTATTCAACGGCCGCTGAATTGGAACTCTACATGGCTGCATCGACGTACCCATTACTTTACCAGATCAATACCAGAGTCTGGTTGACCGAGCTATCACGCGTCATCGGACGACCTGCGACGCTGGACGATATTCCCGATGCAGAACTGGACCGACTGGCGGCACAGGGGTTTGACTGGATCTGGTTCCTGAGCGTCTGGCAAACAGGTCCTGGCGCGCAGCAGGTTTCTCGCAGCAACGCTGAATGGCGTCGTGAGTTGCAGGAAACGCTGCCGGACCTGTCCGAAGAAGATATCGCCGGCTCCGGTTTCGCCATCACCGGGTATACGGTGCATCAAAATCTGGGCGGTGACGCTGCGCTCGCCCGACTTCGCCGGCGAATGCAGCAGCGCGGCCTGAAACTGATGCTCGACTTCGTCCCCAACCATCTGGGTCTCGATCATCCATGGCTGGAAGATCATCCGGACTATTTTGTGACGGGATCGGAATCTGACCTGGCCGGTGCACCGCAGAACTACGTCCGAGTCTCCTGCAAAAGCGGTGATCTGATACTGGCTTATGGCCGTGATCCCTGCTTTTCAGGCTGGCCCGACACGCTCCAGCTGAACTACGCAAACCCAGCTCTGCAGGAAGCGATGATTGGTGAATTGACTCGCATCTCCGGACAATGCGACGGCGTCCGGTGCGACATGGCCATGTTGATTTTACCCGAAGTCTTCGAACGCACCTGGGGCCAGCGTGCACCGCTGTTCTGGCCGTACGCGACGCACCGAGTACGTGAGAAAACCCCGGGCTTCCTGTTCATGGCCGAAGTCTACTGGGACATGGACTGGACGCTGCAGCA